>DATINR010000030.1:0-9706 GCA_035473995.1 Solirubrobacteraceae bacterium | reverse complement strand
GAAGTTCCAGGCGCTCGGCGCCCGCATCCCGACGGGCGTCTTGCTGTACGGACCGCCGGGCACCGGCAAGACGCTGCTCGCGCGCGCCGTCGCCGGCGAGGCGGGCGTGCCGTTCTTCTCGATCTCCGGATCGGACTTCGTAGAGATGTTCGTCGGCGTCGGCGCCTCGCGCGTGCGCGACCTGTTCGAGCAGGCCAAGCAGAACAGCCCGTGCATCATCTTCATGGACGAGATCGACGCCGTCGGGCGCCACCGCGGCGCGGGCCTCGGCGGCGGTCACGACGAGCGCGAGCAGACGCTCAACCAGCTGCTCGTCGAGATGGACGGCTTCGAGGCGAAGGACAACATCATCATGATCGCGGCCACCAACCGGCCGGACATCCTTGACCCGGCGCTGCTGCGCCCAGGCCGCTTCGACCGCCAGATCGCCGTCGACCGCCCCGACCGCAAGGGTCGCGCGAAGATCCTCGAGGTGCACACGCGCGGCAAGCCGCTGGCGAAGGTGATCGACATCGACGCGCTGGCCGGCCAGACGCCGGGCTTCACGGGCGCCGACCTGTCGAACCTGATCAACGAGGCCGCGCTGCTGTCCGCCCGCACGGGCAAGCGCGAGATCGGCCAGGACGAGCTCGAGGAGGGGATCATGCGCGTGATCGCCGGCCCCGAGAAGAAGACCCGCGTGATGAGCGAGAAGGAGCGCTTGATCACGGCCTACCACGAGATGGGCCACGCGCTGGTCGGCCACTTCCTCGAGCACTCCGACCCGGTGCACAAGATCTCGGTCATCTCCCGCGGCCAGGCGCTCGGATACACGATCTCGATGCCCCAGGAGGACCGCTTCCTGACGACGCGCGCCGAGCTGAAGGACACGATGGCGATGACGCTCGGCGGACGCGCCGCGGAGGAACTGATCTTCGGCGAGATCACGACGGGCGCCTCGAACGACATCGAGAAGGTGACGGCGACGGCGAAGCAGATGGTGATGCGCTTCGGCATGAGCGAGAAGCTCGGCCCGCGCGTGTTCGGCCACGACCACGGCCAGCCGTTCCTCGGACGCGAGTTCTCGACCGAGCCCGACTACTCCGACGAAATCGCGCGCGAGATCGACGACGAGGTTCGCCGGATCATCGAGGCGGCGCATCAGCGCGCGCGCGACATTCTCACCGAGCATCAGACGGAGCTGACGAAGATCTCCGAGATCCTCGTCAAACGGGAGACGATCGAGAAGGAGGAGTTCCTCGCGCTGCTGGCGGGCAAGAGCGAGGAGGAGGTGTTCGGCGTCGAGGAGGAGACCAAGCCGGAGCTGCCGGCGCCGTCGATGCCCGACCGCGGCACGCCCGAGCGCGAAGCGCCGCGCACGATTCCGCGCCCCGGCCTCGCCGGAGGCACGGCCGAGATGCACGGCGACGATCCGAAGGGCCCTGGCCTCGTCTAGCTCGACCGATCCTCCGGGCTACCGCCTGATGGGGATCGTCAACGTCACACCGGACTCGTTCTCCGACGGGGGCCGCTTCCTGCAGCCGGAGGCGGCCGTGGCGCACGCGCTCGCGCTCGCGGCCGAAGGGGCCGACATCCTGGACATTGGCGGCGAATCCACGCGGCCCGGCGCCGAGCCGGTCGCGGCGCAGGAGGAGCTGCGCAGGGTGCTGCCCGTGATCGAGGGGATCGCCGCGGCGAGCGCAGCGCTGCCCGCGCGACCGCAGATCTCGATCGACACCTCGAAGGCGGCGGTCGCGGCGGCCGCGCTGGCGGCGGGCGCGAGCCTGGTCAACGACGTCAGTGCTTTCCGTGCCGACCCCGAGATGGCGGCCGTCGTGGCGGGCGCCGACGCCGACTGCTGTCTGATGCACATGCTCGGCGAGCCGCGCACGATGCAGGACGACCCGCGCTACGGCGATGTCGTCGACGACGTGCGCGAGTTCCTGCAGGAGCGGCTTGACTTCGCGCTGGACGCGGGCGTGGCGCGCGAGCGGATCATGCTCGACCCGGGCATCGGCTTCGGCAAGACCGAGCAGCACAACCTGGAGCTGCTGCGCCGCCTCGACGAGTTGGTCGCGCTCGGGCAGCCGATTGTGATCGGCACCTCGCGCAAGGGCTTTCTCGGGCGGATCGTCGAGCGCGAGGCTGCTCGCGCTGAGCCGGCTGCGGCCGCCGAGCGGCTGGCCGGCACGATCGCGACGAACGTGCTCGCGCTCGAGCGCGGGGCGCGCGTATTCCGCGTGCACGACGTGGCTCCGCTGCGCGAGGCGCTTGCGGTGGCGACTGCTACGTTGGCGGGACGATGGACGGAGAGCCGCGGGGCGAGGACCCGGACGACGCAGACGAGCTAGACGACGACGCGCGCGACCCCGAGGATCGCGAAGAGGCGGCCGAGGCGGTCACGGTCGAGATCACGGGCCTCTCGCTCTACACCCACCACGGCGTCAGCGACGCCGAGCGCGAGGTCGGCCAGCGCCTGGTGCTCGACCTGCGCCTCGACGTCGGCGAGACGGACGCGACGGTGACGGACTCGATCGAGGACACGGTCGACTACGCGGAGGTCTGCCAGCTGGTCGCGCTGATCGCCCAGCAGCGCTCGCACAAGACGCTCGAGCGGCTGTGCAGCACGATCGCCAACCGCCTGCTCGACGACTACCAGCTCGAAGGCGTGTGGGTGAAGGCGACCAAGCCCGAGCCGCCGATTCCGCTGAGCGTGGACGAGGTCTCCGTCGAGGTGTGGCGCGAGGGCGAAGCGTAGAGTTCAGGGCGATGCTGCAAGCACACGGGATCGAAGTGCGATGACCACGGCCGAGCGCTTCCGCGCGGCGGTCGAGCAAAAGGACCTCGCCGCGGCCGGCGAGCTGCTGGCGCCGGACGTCGTGTTCCACAGCCCAGTGACCTTCCACCCGTTCCTCGGACGCGAGACGGTGTCGGCGCTGCTCGGTGAGGTCGCGCAGGTGTTCGAGGACTTCCGCTACACCGATGAGCTCGAGATGGACGGCGCGCACGCGCTGATCTTCCGCGCGGGCGTCGCGGGCACGGACCGCGAGATCGAGGGCATCGACCTGCTGCGCTTCGACGCGGACGGGCTGATCGCCGACTTCACGGTGATGCTGCGCCCGCTCTCGGCGCTCGTGCCGTTCGCCCAGGCGATGGGCGAGCGTGCGCAGGCAGCCGGGCTGCAGACGACGCGCGCCTGAGCGCGGGGCATGCCGAAACGCATCGGACTGCTCGGCCTGGGCTCGAACGTGGGCGATCGCCGCGCGGAGCTGCAGGCGGCGCTGGACGCGCTGGCGGAGGCCGGGATCAAGCCGCTGGCGAGCTCATCGACGTATGACACGGACCCGGTGGGCGAGGTGCTCGAGCAGCCGAGCTTCCTCAACGCGTGCGTACGTGTGGAGACCGAGCTCGAGCCGCTCGAGCTGCTCGACGCGGTCAAGCGCCTGGAGCGCGAGCTGGGGCGCGGCGCGGGCGGCGAGCGTCACGGACCGCGGGCGATCGATATCGACGTGCTGCTGCTCGGCGACCTGGAGCTGGCGGACGAGCGCATGACGCTTCCGCACGAGCAGTTGCTCAACCGTCGCTTCGTGCTGATCCCGGCGCTCGAGCTCGACTTCGATACGACCGTGCCCGACGGCAGGCGCCTGTCGGACGCGCTCGCGGTGCTGCCGCTGCTGGAGGAGGGCGTGCGCTGGGCCGGTCCGCCGCTGCAGCTGCCCTGAGCGAGCGCGCGTTGCGCGCCGCGCGCGTCTCGGCGCCCCGCCTGCGTGCACGTCCTCAGCGCACGACGACCTTGCCCTTCATGCCCTTGTTGACGTGCACGGTGCAGATGTAGGAGAAGGTGCCGGCGTTGGGGAAGCGGACGGTCAGCGATCCGCTGGACCCGGTGCGCGAGTGCGTGCTGTGGAAGGTGACGTTGTGTTCGCTCTTGGGGATGTGCCAGGACCAGGTGACGCTGTCGCCGCGTCTGATCGTCAGCGTGCTCGGGTGGAAGCTGAAGCCACTGAGCGAGACGGCGTGGGTGGAGGAAGCGTGGGCGCCGCCGAGGGCACCGGCGGGAATCGCGCCGAGCAGGGAGAGCGCGGCGGTGGCTGAGAGGGCAAGCCTTTTTCTGTTCATGCCGACTAGACGCCGCGCCTGGGGCAGAACTTCCCGCACGCTCGCCGGGCGGCTGCGCTGCGTCCGGCTCAGGAGGCCTGTGAGCGGTGGTCGTCCCAGCTGGCGAGGCGCAGCAGCGTGGCGCCGCCGACGCCGCGGCCGGAGACCACGCACAGGTGTCCGCCCCGCTCCCAGGTGACGACGGGGGCGCCGTCGATCGTGAGCAGCCGGTAGGGAGTGCCGTCGCGCCGGGAGACGACGCCGCCGCTTCCCTGCGAGGGGGCGGCGCCGGCGACGATCGAGTAGCCGATGCGCTTGCCGTGGCCGTTCTCGTAGAAGATCGTGGTGACGGTGCGTCCGTCGATCCGGTCGCTGCGCGAGCCGGTGGTGCGCCAGCC
Organism: Solirubrobacteraceae bacterium; assembly: GCA_035473995.1. Lineage (GTDB taxonomy): Bacteria > Actinomycetota > Thermoleophilia > Solirubrobacterales > Solirubrobacteraceae > Palsa-744. Next base: position 5,231 of record DATINR010000030.1, on the reverse strand, counting down.
GAGGTGCCCGCCCCAGTAGGGGAAGGAGACGCCATCGACGGCCGCGGTGAGCTCGCGCCGGTCGCGCGAGTTCTCGGCGGGCGCGGGGTGAATGGCGGCGCGGTGGGTGAGCGCAGCCGCGTCACGCACGCTGAGCGTCGAGGAGCTGCCGCTGAGGCTGAAGGCGACGGCGAGCGCCACGACGGCGGCGGCGATCGCGCCGACGGCGGCGAGCCGTGGGGCGAGCCCGAACGGACGCGTGGCGGTGCCCTGCCCGCGTCCGCGCAAGCGCCGCGCGCCGCCGGAGCGCTCGGCGATCATGGCGTCGATCTTGCGGTGAAGCGAGGGGGGCGCGGGCACGTCGATCGAGCGCACGAACTCGATCAGCTCGGCTTCGTCGGCTGGACGCGGGGTCGATTGGCGTGGTTCGGTCATGGCGAGTCCCTACCCGGAAGGACTCCGCGGGAGCGGATTCGTTCCCGCTTGCCCTGGGCGATCTCGCCGCGCGCCTCGTTGGCGGCGGGCGGCGCCGCGGGCTCGCGGTCGGCGGTCGCCCGCTCGCGCCGGGCACCCTCGCCGGGCTCGTCTTCCTCGCCGAGTCTCCGGGCGACCTGCTTGCGCGCGCGGAACAGCCGCGTCGTGATCGTGGCCTCGCGCACGCGCAGGGCGCGCGCGGCCTCGCGGTAGGAGAGGCCGAGCACGTCGATCGCGACGAGCGCCATGCGGAAGTCCTCGGGCAGCTCGGCGATCGTCGCGTAGAGCTCCTGGATCTCGAGCGCCTGCTCGGGCCTGCCGAGTGGCTTGGGGTCGGCGGTGACGACGTCGTCGAGCGTGGCCACGGTGACGGGCCGGCGAGAAGCGGTGCGCCGGCTCGTGAGGAACGTGTTGCGCAGCACGCGCATCAGGTAGTAGAGCTCGTCGTCGCCGTGCAGCAGGCGCTGGCGCGAGAGCACGCGGGCGAAGGTCTCCTGCACGAGATCCTCGGCGTCCTCGCGCGAGCCGCACAGGCCCCATGCCGCCCGGTACAGGCGATCGACGTGCTTGCTCAGGGACTCGGGATCGAGGATGCGCATCGGGCGAGAGTCGAAGGCCGCGGATTCGGGCTCCGACCCACTGGCGACTGTAGCGCCGCGTGCCTCGGCCGTGTGGGCTTTCGCGAGCGGAGGGCTACAGGCCGGCGCCGGCGGGTGCGGCGGGGATCCACGCAGCGGGCAGCACGTCGGCCGGCACTTCGCCGACGGCGGGCGGGAAGTAGCGCGCGAGCGCCGCGGCGGGATGCTGCTCGACGAGCGCACGCAAGTCGCCGAGCGTGAGCAGCAGCTGGACGGTGCTGCCGATCTGCAGGTCGGCGGCATTGGGCTGCTCGCCGCCGAGCAGACCGTCGGCGATCCAGCCGTCGATCCGCTCGAGCTGCGCGGGCAGCGCTGCGAGGTCGGCGCGCGCGACGTCCTCGCTGGCGCCGTTCCATCTCGCCATCAGCCGCGCCGTCATCGGGGCCGAAGGACGCATCATCGCTTTGGGCATCGGAAGCTTGGCGTTGGCGGCGTAGCTCAGCATCGCCTCGGGGCGGCGCATGAAGGCGACGTCGAGGATTCGTCGCGGCACGCCCTGAAAGACCTCGTCGCCCCAGCGCTCGGCCTCGAGCACCTGTGCGTAGGAGGGCGTGCCGGCGGGCGGCAGCAGCGCGGGCTCGGGGACGAGCTCGTCGAGTCGGCGCATGATCGTGCGCGAGCCGGCGAGCCGCTGGCCGTCGATGCGCATGCCGGGTACGCGGTTGCCGCCGTAGCGCAGGGGACCGATGAAGATCTGCGTCAGCGGCAGCAGTTCGACGCGCTGGAAGTCGATCGACTTGAGCCGCAGCGCGACTTCGACGGCCGCGCACGGGTGCGAGCCGGGCAGCGTGTACAGCTTGGTCGCGTTCGTCGACATCGGCGTACACGAGCATAATGGTTCGCGGATGCTGCTCGTCGTCGACGTGGGGAACACGCAGACGCACTTCGGTGCGTTCAGAGGAGAGGAACTGGTCGAGCACTGGCGCTTCGCCACGGTGCGCCAGTCGACGGCGGACCAGCTCGGCGCGGCGCTACGCAACCTGATGGAGCTGCGCGGCTACGGCTTCGGCGACCTAGAGGCGTCGATCGTCTCCTCGACGGTGCCACAGCTCGAGCCGGAGTGGACGTCGATGGCTAGCCGCTACCTGCGCCACGAGATGCTGGTGGTCGGCCCGGGCACGAAAACGGGCATGGCGATCCGCTACGACAATCCGCGCGAGATCGGCGCGGACAGGCTGGTCAACGCGGTGGCGATCCGCGAGCGCTTCGAAGGCTCGGCGGTGTGCGTGGACTTCGGCACTGCGACGACGTTCGACGTCGTCTCCAACAGTGGCGAGTACCTGGGCGGCTCGCTGATGACGGGCATCGAGATCTCGCTGGAGGCGCTCTCGGAACGCGGCGCGCGCCTGCCGAAGATCGACCTGGCGCCGCCGAAGAGCGTGATCGGCAAGAACACGATCGACGCGATCCGCTCAGGCGTCGTGTACGGCTACGCGGGGGCGATCGACGCGATCCTGCGGCGGCTGTACGACGAGCTCGGGGAACGGGCGCAGGCGATCGCTACGGGGGGGTTGGCCGGGCTGGTGGTGCCGTATGCGGAGGAGCTGGACGAGGTGGACGACCTCTTGACGCTGACCGGCCTGCGGCTGCTGCACGAGAAAAACTCCTAGCGCCCGAGCACGACGGTGGGCGCTCGACAGAACGATCGAGATGCACGCGAGGGCAGCGCGTCGCGGGGGAGTCGCGCGCGCCTCGTCTGCTCGTCGCTTGCCAACTTCCTGCGGCTGGCGGGGAGCCGTCGGCTGCATCTGTCGGCGGAGCGGCTCGGGAGCAGCTTCCGCCTGTTCGACGGGCAGCTCTATCGCGTGTTCCGTGAGACGAGGAGCGCCCTGCCGGTGCAGGAGCACACGGTGTTCGAGGTCGGCTTCAGGCTGCGGCTGGTCGGCTCGGCCTGGGCGCCGCATTGGCTGTTTCAGCGCGTGTGCATCCTCACCACCCCGTTCTGGAGCGGCTTCGCGGGATTCGGCACGAAGCTGTGGATGGTCGAGGAGCGCACGCGCAGCTACGCGGGGATCTACGAGTGGGGCGGCAGCGAGGCCGCGACGGCCTACATCGCCGTGCTGATGCCGATCTTGAGGTTCGTCTCGGTGACGGGGTCGGTGGCCTACCGGCTGCACGAGGACATCGCGCTGAGTGAGTTCCTGGCGTCGCGGGGGGCTGGGGACTCTTTTTGAGGGGCGGCCTTGTGGCCGCGATACGGCCTTGGGTGGTTGCTCGTGAGGCGCACCACCCGAGGCGACGCTTGCCGCCTTCGACGATCCGGCGACGGCCGGCCCATGACGGTGCTCAGGGCGTGGTCTCGCGGATGTGAACGGCATCCAGCCTCTTGGTCGAGCCGGCCTCCGCTCCTTGTCACGACCTGAGCCGCTCCGGCCGCCACGACAGGTACCGGGCCGGCCGTCCGGGCCGGCTCTTGGCTGCGCTGCGCGCTTGTCGGGGGCTTCGGCCGGCCGCGGCCATAATTGGGCTATGACCGAGCCGCGCCGCCTGACCGATTCTTGGATGCTTGGGGACCTTCGGGTGCCCAACCGGGTGCTGCTGGCGCCGTTGGCGGGGATTGGGAACTGGTTTGTGCGGTTGCAGGCCAAGCGCTACGGCGCGGGGATGGCGGTGTCGGAGATGGTCTCGACTCATGCGATCCACTACGGCAACGAGAAGACACATGTGGAGATGCTCCGAATTGATCCGCGCGAGCGGGAACCGGGCCCACCCGCCCCGGGAGGGCCGGTGTCGATCCAGCTGTTCGGCGAAGACCCGGCGCTGATGGGCGAGGCGGCGCGGCACGTGGCGAGCATCGGTGCGGACGCGATCGACATCAACATGGGCTGCCCTGTGCCGAAGGTCTGCAAGACGGGCGCGGGCGCGGCGCTGCTGGCCAACCCGGACCGCGCGGTCGAGGTGGCGCGCGCTGCGGTCGAGGGAGCGCAGGGCGAGCGGGGGCGCCTGCCTGTGACGGTCAAGCTGCGCTCGGGGCTGCGCACGGGCGAGACGAGCGGCTTCGAGCTGGCTCAGCGTCTAGTCGAGGAGGCGGGCGTGGCGGCGATCGCGTTTCACCCACGTTCGGCGGCGGTGCAGCACAAGGGCGTGCCCGACTATGCGCTCGCGGCGCGCCTCGTCGAGCAGCTGCCGGCGCCGGTGATCCTGACGGGCGGGATGAGCGATGCGCAGAGCGTGCGCGAGGCGTTCGTGCAGACGGGTGCGACGGCGGTGATGCTGGCGCGCGGCGCGCTCGGCAACCCGTGGCTGTTCGCCGAACTCGTGGGAGACAGGCAGGAGCGACCGACACGCGCGGAGGTCCGCGAGGAGATGCGCTGGACGATCGACTGCGCCGTCGAGCACCTCGGCGAGCCACGCGCGACGCGCTACCTGCGCAAGTTCTATCCGTGGTACGTGGAGCGTCTGCAGCTCGACGCTCAGCAGGCGAAGCGCCTGCAGGCGGCGCTGCAGCAGTCGGAGACGTTGGCGCAGGCACGAGCGCTGTTCGAGCGCTGCGAGGCGCCGCTCGCGCTGGCCGTCTGAGCCCCCTCGGCGGGGCGCTGCGGCCCCGCTATACTGCTGCGCTCTCTGGGGGCCGTTTGCCGCGAGAAGCCCCGCCCACAGGCGGGTTTTTGTCTCTCTCGGCCCCATCCTCCAATCGCGATCGAGGGTCACATGCCGAAGGACGTCATCCTCACCCCCGAAGGCCTGAAGAAGCTGAAGGACGAACTCGAGCTGCTCTCCACGGAGAGGCGCCGCGAGGTGGCCGAGCGCATCAAGGAGGCAAGGGAGTTCGGCGACATCTCGGAGAACTCCGAGTACGACGACGCCAAGAACGAGCAGGCGATGCTCGAGAGCCGCATCGCGCAGCTACAGGAGAAGCTGCGCATGGCGAGCGTGATCGAGACGAAGGACCTCTCGACGGACATCGTCCAGGTCGGTTCGGTCGTGCACGTCAAAGACGAAAAGACGGGCAAGTCGGTGAAGTACACGATCGTCGGCTCGGCCGAGGCCAAGCCGGAGGAGCAGAAGCTCTCCAACGAGTCGCCCGTCGGCCGCGCCCTGATCGGCCGCAAGCGCAACGAGACGGTCGCCGTCAAGGTCCCCCGCGGCCCCGCCCGCAAGCTCAAGATCACGAAGATCGACGTCGGGCTGAAGTAGCGC
>DATINR010000029.1:0-5985 GCA_035473995.1 Solirubrobacteraceae bacterium | reverse complement strand
GATCACGCTGCAGCCGCGCGCGGGCAACCCGCCGCCGCGGCTGTGGGAGGCGGCGGGCGGGATGATCAACTCGATCGGCCTGCCGAACAAGGGCCTCGACGGCTATCTCGCCGAGGACCTGCCGCAGCTGGCCGAGCTGCTCGCCGAGGCCGGCGCCGACGACGCGCCGGTCCCGCTGATCACCAACGTGATGGGCTCGACCGGGGAGGAGCTTGCGAAGCTCGTGGCCGCGTGCGAGCAGCGCGCGGAGATCGCGGCGATCGAGCTGAACGTGTCATGCCCGAACGTGAAGACGGGCCTCGACATCGGCGCCGACCCGGGCCAGCTCGAGCAGGTCGTGCGCGATTGCCGCGGGCACACGAGCAAGCCGCTGATCGTCAAGCTGACGCCGAACACGGCCGACGTCCCGGCCTGCGCGCGCGCGGCCGAGGCGGCCGGGGCGGACGCGGTCTCGCTGATCAACACGCTACGCGCGATGGCGCTCGCCGAGGGCGGCGGCCCGTGGCTCGGCGGCGGCAGCGGAGGGCTCTCGGGACCGGCGATCCGCGTCGTCGCGCTCGCGCAGGTGGCGGCTGTGGCGCGCAGCGTCGGGATCCCCGTGATCGGGATGGGCGGCGTTCAGCGGGCGGATCACGCACGAGATCTGCTCGACGCGGGCGCAGGTCTGGTGGCCGTCGGCAGCGAGAGCTTTCGCGATCCGACGGTGGCCGGCGCGATCGCACGCGAGCTCGCCGCGTAAGTCAAGCGGCGAAGGGGCGATATCCCATCAGGTACCGGTTCTCACGGAAAGATTCGCAACGAGCGGGCGTTTAAATGATGTGAAAAGGGCCGCAAACTCGCCCCGCTACCGTCCAGCAGGCTCGACGCCCCTGCACCTCAAGTTGAGCTTCAGATGAATTAGGGACGTTTGTCTTGATCGGGGCCTCTTGGTGTGTAGACTCGCCGCCCATGGCGACGGCGACCAGCACGACGTCCTCAAGCACATCAATGGCCCCAGAGCGATCCCTCAACCAGAGAATGGACGCGCTCGCAAGGGCCAACCAGATCAGAATCAAGCGCGCACAGCTCAAGCGCGACCTCAAGGCGGGGCGCCTGTCGATCCACTCGTTGCTGCTGAACCCGCCCGAGTACGTGGAGACGGCGAAGGTCTTCGACATGTTGCTCGCCGTGCCGAAGTACGGGCGCGTGAAGGTCAACAAGATCCTCGCCCACTGCCGCATCGCGCCGAGCAAGACGATCGGCGGACTCTCCGAACGCCAGCGTTCGGAGCTCATCTCCTTGCTCACGCGCTAGGACGACCGCCGGGCGGCGCGCTACGGCGTCCTCGGTCGCTCGCGTGCAGAGCACGCCACGCTCCCTGCGTCCTTGTATCGCTTGCCCATCGGCCGCCCTCAGGGCCTCCCTGACTTCCCCCGCCCGCGGCATTAGGGTTGCCCGCCGTGGCACGCGTGTTCGTCATCACTGGGCCGTCGGGGGTCGGCAAGGGCACGCTGATCCGCGGGCTGATGGAGCGCCTGGACCAGCTCGAGCTCTCGGTTTCGGCAACCACGCGCGCGCCGCGCCCGGGCGAGCAGGACGGCGTCGACTACCACTTTCTCACGCGCGAGGAGTTCGATCGGCGCGTCGAGGCGGGCGACTTCGTCGAGCACGCCGACTACGCGGGACGCAGCTACGGCACGTTGCGCTCGGAGCTCGAGGCTCGCGTGCAAGCGGGCACGCCGGTGGTGCTCGAGATCGAGGTGCAGGGCGCGCGCCAGGTCCGCGCGGCGATGCCCGAGGCGGTGCAGGTGTTCATCGCGCCGCCGTCGCTGGAGGCGCTGCGTACGCGGCTGATCGGCCGCGGCACCGACGACGCCGAGGAGGTCGAGCGGCGCCTGCAGGTGGCTGAGGAAGAGCTCGCCGCCCAGCCGGAGTTCGGCTACGTCGTCGTCAACGACCGGCTCGAAGACGCACTGGAGCAGCTCACGACGATCGTCGCGGGCGAGCTCTGAGCGAACGGCTGGCCAGCGCGATCCTGTGTCCTCGGTCGCTCGCGTGCTCGTGCACGCCACGCTCCCTGCGTCCTTGGCTCGCTTGACCATCCGCCGGCTCAGCGGGCGTGCGCTCGAGCAAGGGGCGCGGCGCCTACTACACTTGGACGTCCCCGAGGAAAGGCACCAGCAACCGTGATCTCCCCCCGCATCGACCGCCTGCTCGACAACGTCGACTCCAACTACGCGAGCGTCGTCGTCTCCGCCAAGCGAGCGCGTCAGATCAACAGCTACTACCACAACCTCGGCGAGGGCACGTTCGACGAGTTCCCGCCCCCGATGATCGAAACCGGCTCGAAAAACTATCTGACGATCGCCCTCGAGGAGGTCGCAGCCGGAAAGATCAAGTACCACTACCGCTAGCCGTTCCGGGGCGCAACGCGCGCCTCATTGCTTGTCAGCGGTCGTAAGTAGCTCTACAACGTAGGTATGGCGCGCATCCTGCTGGGCGTTAGCGGCGGCATTGCCGCGTACAAGGCGCTCGAGCTGGTGCGCCTTGCGACGGAGGCCGGCCACGCGGTGCGCGTGGTGCAGACGCCGAACAGCCGTAGGTTCGTGGGGGAGGCGTCGTTCGCCGCGCTGACCGGCGCGCCGGTGCTCGTCAGCGAGTTCGAGCGCGACCCGGCGCGCGGCGCCTTTCCGGGCGAAGCGCCGCCGGAGCACGAGCCGCTCAGCCACCTGCAGCTCGTGGCCAACGCCGAGGTGTACCTCGTCGCGCCGGCCTCGGCCAACACGATCGCCAAGCTCGCGCACGGGCTGGCCGAGGATCTCCTCAGCAGCTGCGCGCTCGCCGCCACCTGCCCGGTGGTGGTCGCGCCGGCGATGAACAACCACATGTACGAGCATGCGGCGACGCGCGCCAACGTGCAGACGCTGCGCGAGCGCGGCGTGCGGATCGTCGAGCCCGGCGTCGGGCGCCTCGCCTCCAAAGGCGAGCACGGCGTGGGCAGGCTGGTCGAGCCGGCCGAGTTGCTCGCCGCGTGCGAGGCGGCGCTGGCCGACGCGGGTGCCGGCACCGGCGCCGAGGCGGGCCCTGCTCCGGCGCGCTCCGCTTCAAGCGCCCCACACCTCAACGGCGACAGGCCGGCGCCCGGCGCCGACTGGGGCGGCCTGCGCGTGCTCGTCACGGCCGGCGGCACGCGCGAGCCGATCGACAGCGTGCGCTTTCTCGGCAACAGCTCCTCGGGGCGCATGGGGCTGGCGCTGGCAGAGGCGGCCTGCGCGCGCGGCGCGCAGGTCACGCTCGTCTCGGCCAACGTCGCGCTGCCGAGCAGTCCTGAGATCGTGCGCGTACCGGTGACGACGGCGGCCGAGCTCGAGCAAGCCTGTCAAGCAGAGTTCCCCAATTGCGACGTGCTGCTGATGGCAGCCGCCGTCGCCGACTTCCGCCCGGCCGCGCCGCGCGAGGACAAGATCAAGAAGGCCGGGCAGAGCGGCATCTCGCTGGAGCTGGAGGCGACCAACGACGTGCTTGCGGGGCTGTCCGAGCAGCGCCGCCCCGGTCAGACGCTCGTGGGCTTTGCGGCCGAGCACGGTGCGGAGGCGGTCGAGCTCGGTAAGGGCAAGCTCGCGCAGAAGGGCCTCGACGCGATCGTCGTCAACGACATCTCGCGCGGCGACATCGGCTTCGACGCGGACGCCAACGAGGTCACGATTCTCACGGCCTGCGGCAACGGCGACGGCGATGGTCTCGCGACGATCGAGGTCGGTCGTGCGCCCAAGTCGCAAGTCGCCGAGCAGATCCTCGACGCCGTCTGGAAGCTGCGCGACGCTCGTTAAAATGACGACGCATGGAGAGCGTCTATGACCTCTATCAGCGTGGCAACGAGCTGCTCGACCACGGCGACTACCAGGCTGCGATCGTCCCCCTGAGCAAAGCGCGCGACCTCGAGCCTGAGAAGGCCTCGATCCGCGAGGCGCTCGGCCGGGCGCTGTTCCACGCGCAGCGCTACGAGGGCGCCGCGGCGGAGTTCGAGGCGGTCGTGCAGAACACGCCGACGAACGACTACGCGCTGTTCTGCCTCGGCCGCTCGATGCAGCTGCTCGGGCGCCATCGCGAGGCCCGTCACCCGCTGGCGCTGGCCTGCTCGCTGCGCCCCGAGCGCGAGGACTACCGCAAGTACCGCGACCGCGCCAGGCGCGACGCGGCACGCTCCTAGAAGAGCTGCGCGGGCCCGCGCTCGCGGGCGCCCGGATCGCGCCCGTTGCAGGGAAAGCTGCTCGGCGCGAGCGGCCCGATGCTATGCTCGATTGAGAACTTTCGAACCGGCGCGTGGGCGCCGGCTGCAGCACCGAAAGTGGGCGCAAGCCCGCTTTTTTTGCGTAAAGGAGCAATTTTGATGACACCCATCCAGGCAGATATCGAGCGACGGCTCGCCCTCAGCGAGCCCGACGTCGAGGTGCTGCTCGCCGAGGTTCTCGGCGGCCGCAGCCTGCGTGTGTTCATCGACCATCCCGACGGCGTCACGCTCGAGCTGTGCGAGCGCGTGACGCAGCAGCTGACCGATCTGCGCGAGCGCTACTCGCTCGAGGTCTCCTCGCCAGGCAGCGAGCGGCCCTTGACCAAGCCCGCGCACTTCCGCCGCTTCGTCGGGCGGCGTGCGCGCGTTCGCACGCGTCATCCACGTCCCGTCGCGCACCAGTCGCAGGAGTCCGCGCCCAGGGCCGCCAAGAGCTTCACCGGTGAGCTCGTCGGCGCCTCCGAGGAGGAGGTCACACTGGCCGCCGACGGGGGAGTCATCGCGATCCCCTACTCGGAGATCCGCCGATCCAACCTCGTCGAGGAGTAACCACTCATGTCACGCGAAATCCTTGAGGCAATGCATGCGCTTGCGCGCGAGAAGGGAATCGAGCCCGAGAAGCTGATGATCGCGCTCGAGGACGCGCTGCTCTCCGCCTACAAGAAGCAGCCCGGCTCGGCCAAGTACGCGCGCGTCGAAATGGACCGCGAGACGGCCGACTTCCGCGTGATCGAACTGATCATCCCGGAGCGCCTGGAGGCGCACCTGATCGTCGAGACGATCGACGAGGAAACGACCGTCGACCCCGAGACGGGCGAGATGCGCGAACCGGAGGACCCGGAAATCGACCCGGCCAAGTTCGCCGAATACCGCGACCAGATCGACGAACGCGACGTCACGCCCGACGACTTCGGGCGGATCGCCGCGCAGACCGCCAAGCAGGTGATCCTGCAGCGCATCCGCGAGGCCGAGCGCGACATGATGTACGAGGAGTACCGCGACCGCGTCGGCGAGCTGATCACGGGCATCGTGCAGCAGTCGGACTCGCGCTACACGCTCGTGCAGCTGCGCGAACGCGTCGAGGCGCTGCTGCCGAAGTCCGAGCAGGTCGAGGGCGAGCGCTACGACCACTCGCAGCGGATCAAGGCCGTGATCAAGGAGGTCTCGCCGTCGACGAAGGGTCAGGCGATCATCGTCTCGCGGCGCGACCCGGAGCTGATCAAGAAGCTGTTCGAGCTCGAGGTCCCCGAGATCGCCGACGGCCTCGTGGAAATCGCGAACGTCGCGCGCGAGCCCGGCTATCGCTCGAAGATCGCCGTGATCTCGCACCCCGACGGCGTCGACCCGGTCGGCGCGTGCGTCGGCCCGCGCGGATCGCGCGTGCGCATGGTCGTCTCCGAGCTGCGCGGCGAGAAGATCGACATCATCCCCTACAACGATGAGCCCGCCCGCTTCGTCGCGAAGGCCCTGAGCCCGGCGCGCGTGCGGGAGGTGCTCGTCGACGACGATGCCAAGCAGGCGACCGTGATCGTGCCCGATGACCAGCTCTCGCTGGCGATCGGCCGCGAGGGTCAGAACGCGCGCCTGGCCGCGCGCCTGACCGGCTGGCGCGTGGACATCCGCTCGGAGACCGAGTTCGCGGCCGAGGAGGCCGAGCACGGCTACGAGGAGGAGGAGGTGCAGGGCCGCTGCGCGGCGATCCTCTCAAACGGTCG
>DATINR010000028.1:0-22453 GCA_035473995.1 Solirubrobacteraceae bacterium | reverse complement strand
GCCGCCGGATGGATCTCGCGCAGCGCCGGCACCAGCTTCGCACGCACGCGAGCGCGCGCGAAGCGCTCGTCCTCGTTGCTCGCGTCCTCGCGCCAGGCAAGGCCGCGCGCTTTGCAGTAGGCCGCCGTCTGCTCGCGCGTGATCGCCAGCAGCGGGCGCACCAGCCGGCCGTCGGCCGCCGCCATCCCCAGCAGCGCGCGCCTGCCCGGCGAGGCCGCCAGGCGATAGAGGATCGTCTCGACCTGATCGCTTGCCGTGTGGCCCGTCGCGATCAGCGCACCCGCACCCGCGTCCAGCTCGCGCGCGAGGCGCTCGGCCGCGTCGTAGCGCAGCTCGCGCGCCCACGCCTGCAGGTTGCCCTGCCGTCTCCCCGGCGCCTGCGCGGCGCGCACGACCGACAGCTCGACGCCGAGCTCGGCGCACAGCGACGCACAGTGGCGCTCGTCCGCATCGGCCGCCTCGCGCAGCCCGTAGTTGACGTGCAGCGCGTGCACGGCCCCGGCGCCGCGCAGCGCCACAGCCACGTCGAGCAGGCAGACCGAGTCGCGCCCGCCCGAGACCATCGCCACGAGCGCTCGCGCGTCGTCGAGCAGAGCCGTGGCGCGGACCGCCGCGCGCACCTGCTCGACCTCGCCGAGTCGCTCCGCGCCCACGGCCGCTCGCGCCGCCCTACGGATCCTTGGTCGAAGCGATGAACAGCTCGGTCGGCTCGGAGAAGCCCTTCAGGCCGACCTCGCCGATCCGCTCGAAGCGCACGCCGTCGAAGTTCGACGCGACCTCCACGACGGGGCGCGTCACGAGCACCTCGCCGCCGCCCGCGCGAGCGACCACGCGCGCGGCCTGGTTGATCTCGCGTCCGTAGTAGTCGCCGTCGCGGTACAGCGCGTCGCCGTAGTGCATGCCGATGCGCGGCGGCGGGTCGCCCCGCGAGATCGCCTCTCCCAGTCCGACCGCCCAGCGCACGAGCGCCCCGGCGTCGGGACCGACGACCATCACCTCGTCGCCGAGCGTCTTGATCACGCGCGCGTCCGAGGGCAGCGTGTGTTCGACGGCTTCGACGAAGCGCTCGACCGCCGCCAGCGCCTCCTCGTCGCCGCGCTCCACGGTCAGGCGGGCGTACCCGGCGAGGTCGGCGAACACGATCGCCACGCGCACACGGCCCTCCTCGGAGGCGCTCTCGGCCAGGTCGTTCTCCATGTGGCCGATCACGTCCTGCTCGACGAAATGGCCGAGCAGGCGATCGTGCGTGTAGCGCAGCAGCGGCACGACGAACGGGATCAGCTCGCGCGCGAGGCCCTCCATCTCCTCGGCGATCTCCACGTTGGGCATGCCCTCGCGCATCAGCGGCTCGTGCACGTACAGGTGGATCAGGCGCACCTCGGCTTCCGCGATCTGCGCGATCGCCTGCCCGTACACACGCGCGAGCTGCAGGAAGGCGACCGCCGGCAGCCCCGCCTCGAGCACCGCCGCGACGTACTTGATGATTTCCATGTCCTCCTCGGAGAGCAGCTCGCCGGCCGAGGCGCCGAGGCCCATCGCCGCGAAGAGCCGTTCGATCAGCGCCGCTTCAAGGCCTGTCTCGCGCGCGACCTCGCGCACCGTGTAGCGCCCCTCCGACCCCGCCAGCAGGTTCTCCAGCGGGCCGACCGCGAGCTGGCCGTTGTCGCTCGCGCGCTTGATCTGCTCCAGCGAGTGCCCGCGCGCGCGCAGGCGCGCGACGACGCGCACGTAGGCGACCGCCGACGGCGTCCAGCGACCGGCGTAGCCGGGCACGAGGCCCTTCTTGATCCAGCGCGTGACGGTTCCCGGCGAGACCCCCGCGTGCGCCGCCACCTGCGCGAGCGTCGGCTCGGCCGGGGGACTCGCGGGATCTGCTCCGGGCTCAGCCACGCGGGCGCGACGCGAAGGGCTTCCCCATGCGGCGCAGTCTAAAGTCGCGCGCGGTGTCCGACAGCGCGACCACGCCCGGCGAGGCCGGCGCCCACGGTGGAGCGGCGATCCCGGCGCCCGCGATCCACCTGCATCCGACGGCCGAGCTCGCCGAGCGCGTGCTGCTGCCCGGCGACCCCGGCCGCGCGCTCGCGCTGGCCCAGATGCTGCTCGAGCGCCCGCTGATGTTCAACCACAATCGCGGGCTGTGGGGCTACACGGGGGTCGCGCAAGACGGACTGGCGCTGACGATCCAGGCCACCGGCATGGGCGGCCCGTCGGCCGCGATCGTCCTCTCCGAGCTGATTGCGCTCGGCGCCCGGCGGGCGATCCGCGTCGGCACGTGCGGCGCGCTCGACCCCTCGCTTGCGCTCGGCCGGCTCGTGATCGCGCGCGAGGCGATCTGCGCCGACGGCACCTCGCGCGCGCTCGGCGCCGGCGAGCGCGTAGCCGCCGACGGCGCGCTGAGCGAAGCGCTCGCACGCAGCGATCCGGACGCCGCGCTCGGCGCGGTGCTCAGCGTCGATCTGTTCTACGAGCGCGAGGGCGCGCCGCGCGCCGGCGAGCACGCCGCAGCCGGAGCGCTCGCCGTGGAGATGGAGGCGGCCACGCTGTTCGCGCTCGGCGCCGCCGCGTCGGTGCCCGTCGCGTGCCTGCTCGCCGTCTCGGACACGTTCGACGCGAGCGGCGCGCGCACGCGCATCGGCGAGCACGCGCTGCGCGCCGCCGCCGAGCGCATGGGCGCGGTCGCGCTCGCCGCGCTCGGCTAGCGCCGGCCCAGGTCCCTCGGCGGCGCCTCGATCAACTCCGAGGCGCCGCCACGCGCCGAGGCGCGCGTCAGCTCCTGCGCGCTTTGGCTTTGGCTTTGGTCGGTTTCGTCGTAGCGCGTTTCGGTTTGCCGGCGCGCGTGGCTTTCGCTTTCGCGGCCGAGGCTTTGCCGGCTTTGCTCGCCGCTTTGCTGCGGCTCGCCGCGGATTTCGCTTTGCTCGCGGCTTTGCCCGCCGCTTTCGCTTTGGTCGCGGCTTTGGCTTTCGCTTTGGTCGCCGTTTTTTTGGCGGCTTTGGCTTTCGTCGCGACTTTCGCTTTCGCTTTGGTCGCCGTTTTTTTGGCCGCCGTTTTAGCGCGCGTGGCTTTTGCTTTCGTCGCGGCTTTGGCTTTCGCCGGTTTCGCTTTGGCTTTTGTTTTCACTTTGGCTTTCGTCGGTTTGGCTTTGGTCGATTTGCTGCGCGTCGTTTTCGCCGCCGCCGCCGCTCGCGCGGGCCTGGCGGCTTCCGGTTTGAGCTTGCTCGCGAGCTTGCCCAACTGGTCCTCGATCGCCGACAGGCGAGACTCCATCGCGCTCGGCGAGAGCGCGCGGTCGAGGCGCTGCACGCCGTCCTCGATGCCCTCCAGCCGATGCGAAACCGCCCGCAGCCGCCGCGTCAGCCGTTCTATGTCTGCAGCCGACGGGATGTTCAACGCTCCCATTGCGACCTCCTGTGCTTGAGAAGCCTTCTCGCGGGCGTCGAATGCCCGGCCGATCGCTCCTGTTATCAGAGGGTTTTCCAGTAGATCGGAGAGCGCCTTCCCCATGCGCTCCTCCGTGTTCACGCTCAACCGCTCGCGCAGGTTCTTCGCGAGATTGTTCGCATCTGACATCCGGCGCTCCTGGTGGTCGTGGTCGAACGGGCAGGCTGCCCGCGGCGGCTACCCGGTCACCGCCAACGCGGAAGGATACGGTGCAGCGATGTCCGACCGCTGGTTCCTGTTCACACAGTTCGAGTTTCCGTGGGAGCTGGGACCACAGGACGGGCGCTACCTGGTGCGCGACGGACGCGAGGCCGAGCCGGAGCACGTGATCGTGCTCGGCACGCTCGGCGCACGCAAACGCCCTCCCACGCGCGGGCAGCTGTGGAGCGCGGCGACGCGCTCGGGCTCGCGCAAGCGTCCGGTCGAGCCCGAGCCCGAGCCGGTGGCGACCGCGCGCGCGACGATCGTCGACCCGCTGTCGGTGTCGGCCGAGCGCCAGGCCAAGGCGTGGCTGGCCGAACTCGACGGCGAGCGTGAGATCGGCTTGGCGATCGCCGCGCTCAACCGCGTGCTGCATCTCCATCGGATCGCCGCCGCCGACCCACACGTGCACGAGGTCTCACCCGAGCAGGCGCTCGTGATCCGCGTGGGCTGGGGCGAGGGCGAGCAGGTCGCCGACGGCCTGTGGACGCACGCGGTCGAGCTTGCCTGGCGCGGCCACGGCGGCGTTCGTCGCAAACGGATCGGCGACCGCGCCGCTGCGCTGCGACCGCAGGAGCGCCTCGCCGTGCTGCTCGGCGGGCGCGGCGCGGCGCTCGTGTGCGAGGACCTCGTGCTGCGCGCCCGCGCAGACCTCGAGCAGGGGCGCGTCGCGCACGCCGCGATCGAGTTGCGCGGCGCCTACGCCGCCGCGCTCGCCGAGCTGCCCGCCGAGGGACGCGAGGACCTCGCGATCCGCATCGCCGAGCTCGAGAAGCTGCGCGACGGCGTCGAGGCCCAGGCGCGCGCTGCGCTCGCCGGTCCCGGCGGCGAGCCGCCGCAGACGACAGGCGAGGCCGGCTCGCAAGAGCTCGACGAGGAGGTCGTGCGCCACGCGCTCGGCCGTCTCGAGGCGGCGCTTCGCGCGCGCACGGCGGCGGGCTTTACCCTGCAATGAGTATGGACCCGACGACGACCGCGATCGGCACCTGGAGCGGCGGGCGCTTCATGCACTTCGGCGAGCCGCTGGAGGAGCAGCGCCTGCTCGCGCTGCTGCGACCGGGCGACGGGATCGACACGGTGATCAGCGCCGACGCATACGGCGCGGGCGAGGCCGACAGCATGCTCGGCCGAGCGCTTGAGGGCTGCGCGCGCGAGGACTACTGCCTGATCGGCGCCGTCGGTCACGACTTCTACACGGGGCAGCGCGAAGGCGCCAAAGGCTTCCCCCGCTTCACCGACCCGCGCCTGCGCGGCGAGCGCGACTTCGCCTCCTACATCCGCACGGCCGCCGAGCGCAGCCTGCAGCGTCTCGGCGCCGAGCGCTTCGACCTGCTGCTGCTGCACAACCCCGATCGCACGGGCTACTCGAGCGCGGCCGTGTGGGAGGGCATGCGCGCGGTGCGAGACGAGGGACTCACGCGCCTGCTCGGCGTCGCGCCGGGACCGGCCAACGGCTTCACGCTCGACCTGTTCGACTGCTTCGAGCGGTTCTCCGAGCTGATCGACTGGGCGATGATCATCCTCAACCCGCTCGAGCCGTGGCCGGGAGAGCTCGCGCTCGAGGCGGCGGCCACACACGATGTGAAGCTGATCGCGCGCGTCGTCGACTACGGCGGCGTGTTCCACGACGACGTCGAGCCGGGCCATTCCTTCGCCGAGTACGACCACCGCAAGTTCCGCCCCGACGGCTGGGTCGAGCAGGGCCGCGCGAAGCTCGAGCTGATGCGCCCGATCGCCGAGCGCCACGGGCTGAGCATGCTGCAGCTCGCATGCGCCTGGAACCTCGCGCACGCGCAGGTCGAGTGCGTCGCGCCGACGCTGATTCAGGAGAGCGGGCCGAACGCCAGGCCGGTCGAGGACAAGCGCGCCGAGCTGGCCGCCGTGCGCGCGCCGTCGCCGCTCAGCAGCGAGGAGGTCGCGGCGATCGACGCGATCGGCGAGAACCGCGGCTGCATGGCGCTGAAGGGCGCGAGCCCCGAACACGAGGGCGGCGCGCTGGCCGATCGCTGGGCGCTGGACGACACGCTCGCGGCGCTCGCTCGCCGCTGGCGAATCGAGCCGGGTCGCGACCTCGTCAAGCACGATCACGAGCAGCAAGCGGCGGCCGGCTGACCGGCGGCCTTAAATCGCCAAGCGATCGGCCGCGCCGGGCGGCCGAGGAGGAGACACGATGAGCATCGACGTGAGCGGGATCAAGGAAGGGCAGAAGGCGATGTGGACGGCCGGCGACTACGGCGAGGTTGCACAGCGAATCGTGCCCGTCGGCGAACTCGTCGCGGAGCGTGCCGGCGCCGGCGCAGGCGTCGAGCTGCTGGATGTGGCAACGGGCACGGGCAACGTGTCGGTGCCGGCCGCGCAGGCGGGCGCCAAGGTCACCGGGCTGGATCTGACGCCGAAGCTGCTGCAGGAGCAACGCGCGCGTGCCGCGGCCGCCGGCGTCGAGGTCGAGCTCGTCGAGGGTGACGCCGAGGAGCTGCCCTTCGCCGACGCCTCGTTCGACAGCGTGACCTCTTGCTTCGGCGTGATGTTCGCCCCGCGCCAAGCGGTCGCCGCCGCCGAGCTCGTCCGGGTCGCTCGTCCGGGCGGCAGGATCGTCGTGGCGGCATGGACGCCGACCGGGATGGTCGGGCGGATGTTCCGCGCCTCGGCGCCATACATGCCACCGCCACCCGAGGGCTTCGTCCCACCGGTGATGTGGGGCGAGGAGGGCCATGTCCGCGGGCTGTTCGAGAGCAGCGGCGCCGAGCTGGCGTTCGAGCTGCACACGATCACCTTCGAGGGCGACTCGGTGGAGGCGTGGGTCGAGCGGGACGAGCGTATCCTGGGCCCATCGGTGATGGCCAAGGCGGCGCTCGAGCAGCAGGGCCGCTACGACGAGCTGCGTCGGGACGTCGTCGATCTCTACGGAGAGTTCAACGAAGCCGACGACGGCAGCTTCAGGGCGCCGGCGGAGTATCTGGTCACGGTCGCCCAGCTTCCAGGCTGAGCGGCATTCATGCCGCGCTCGGGCTGCCTCGGCTTTCGTCGAGCGCCGCGAGCAGCCCCTGCAGCTCGGCCACGACGTCGCCGCGCAGCCGCACCTCGGCGAGCTCGTCGATCGGCGTCGGGCCCTGCGTGAGGATCGCCACGGCGCCGCCGGCCTCGCGCGTGAGCAGCGGTAGCCCGGCGACGGGGTGGACTTCGAGCGAGGAGCCGACGCACAGCAGCACATCGGCCCCTTCGCACAGCTCGCGAGCGCGCTGCAGCACGGGCGCGGAGAGCAGCTCGCCGAACAGCACGACGTCGGGCTTCAGCGGCCCGCCGCACTCGGCGCAGCGCGGCACGCCCTCGGCGTCGGCGGCCAGCCGCGCACGCACCTCAACCAGCTCGACGCCGCCGCCTTGCTCGCCGTCGCAGCGCGGGCACGAGCACGTGGCGATGCTGCCGTGCACCTCGACCAGCTCGCGCGTGCCGGCGCGCCGGTGCAGCATGTCGATGTTCTGCGTGACCACGCCGTCGAGCAGACCTTGCTCTTCGAGCGCGACGAGCGCGCGGTGCGCGTCGTTGGGCTGCTTGCCGCCGAGCGAGGCGAAGCGCTCGCCGTAAAAGCTCCAGAAGCGCACGGGATCCTCGCGGAAGGCGTCGATGTGCGCGACCTCCATCGGGTTCACCCGCTCCCACAGGCCGGTGCGCGGCGTGCGGAAGTCGGGGATGCCCGAGGGCACCGAGATGCCGGCGCCGGTAAGCGCGACGACCGAGTGCGCCTCGCGGATCAGCTCCGCGAGATGCGCCGTGGCGCGAGCGTCACGCGCCTCGGTCTCCGCACTCTGAACATTGATAGCCATGGCTACCGCAACCTAGGAATCGAGACCCCGACCCCGACCCGACCCGGACGCCGCACCGCCCCGCTCACTTGCCCTGGAAGCGCGGCGCGCGTTTGCCGAGGAAGGCGGCGATGCCCTCCTTGGCGTCGTCGCTTGCGAACACCTCGGCGAAGGCGCGCTTCTCGGCCTCGATCCCCTCGTCGAGGTCGCCGGCGCCCGAGATGCTCTTGATCTGCGAGAGCGCGAGTGGCGCCTGCTGGGCGAGCTTGCGCGCCCAGGCGAGCGCCGTGTCGAGCAGTTCGTGGTCCTCGACGACGCGGTTGACGAGGCCGAACTCGAAGGCCTCCTCGGCGCCGACGGGGTCGCCGACGAGGTTCATCTCGAGCGCCTTGTTGGCACCGACGAGCCGCGGCAGGCGCTGCGTGCCGCCGAAGCCGGGGATGATCCCGAGCTTGATCTCGGGCTGGCCGAACAGCGCGGAGCGCGCGGCGATGCGCACGTCGCAGGCCATCGAAAGCTCGCAGCCGCCGCCGAAGGCGAGCCCGTTGACGGCGGCGATCGTCGCGATGCCATCCTCGCCGAGCTCTTTGAACAGCGCGTGGGTGGCGTGGATCAGCTGCTCGCCCGCAGCGGCGTCCATCGTCGTGAACGCCTTGATGTCGGCGCCGGCCGAGTAGAGCATCGGGTTGGACGAGGCGATCACGAGCGCGCGCACGCCGCTGGACTTGGCCTGCTCCCACACCTTCTTCAGGTCCCCTGCGACCTGCGGCGAGATCGAGTTCATCTGCCCGTTGGCGAGCCACGCGATCGCCACGCCGTCCTCGCGCGTCTCGAGCTTGATCACCTCGGCGGGCTGCTCGGCGTCGGGCTGCGGGTAGGCGTAGAAGCCCTGCCCGCTCTTCTGCCCGAGCCTGCCCTGCGCGACCAGCCGGCGCAGGATCGCGGGCGGCGCGAAGCGCTCGCCGAACTTCTCCTGCGCGTTCTCCATCCGCTCGAGCACGGTGTCGAGCCCGTCGACGTCGGCGCGCATGAACGGCGGCAGCAGGCCGCGGCGTGGGTCGAGGCCTGCCCCGGCCATCATCCCGAAGTCGATGTCGCGGTGGCTGGCGACGCCCTCCTCGAGCACGAGGCAGGCCTCGAGGAAGGTCTTCAGCGAGAGCAGCTCGACGAGCTCGTCGATGTCGGGCTCGTTCTCGCCCGCCAGGTTGGCCTCGCCGCTGGGCGAGTAGAAGCCGTCGCCGCCGGTCTTGGCGCCAAGCTTGCCGTCGGCGACGAGCTTCTGCATGCCCTTGGGCACGAAGAAGCGTTCCTCGCCGTAGGACTCGATCAGGTGTTCGGCGACGTGCAGCACGGTGTCGAGGCCGAGCAGGTTGATCAGCGTGTACGGACCGAGCGGCAGGATGCCGGCCGAGCCGAGCCCCTCGTCGATCTTCTTGATCGACAGGCCCTTCTCCTCCTGCTCGCGCCAGACCTCGGCGCTCGAGGAGTTGAGGATGCGGTTGACGACGAATCCGGGCACCTCGGCGCACGTGATCGGCTGCTTGCGGATCGCCTGCGCGAACGTCACGGCGGCAGAGACGGTCTCGGCGGAGGTCTCCTCGCCCTCGACGATCTCGATCAGCGGCATGATCGAGGCGGGGTAGAAGTAGTGGAAGCCGACGACCTTGTCGGGGCGCAGCGTGGCTTCGCCGATCTCCGAGATCGACAGCGAGGAGGTGTTGGAGGCGAGGATCGCGTGTCCGGGCGTGGAGGCGTCGAGCTCGGCGAACACGGCCTGCTTGATCTCCATCCGCTCGGGCACGGCCTCGACGACGAAGTCGACGTCGCCGAACGGCGCGTATGAGGTGGTGCCCTCGATCCGGCCGAGGATCTCGGCGATCTGCTGCTCGGCCTGCTCGGCCGTGATCTTGCCCTTCTCCGCGAGTTTGCCGATCTGCCCGGTCGTCACGTTGCGGGCCTCGTCGAGTCCCGCCTGCACGAGCGCGTCATCGATGTCCTTCAGCACCACCGGAATCCCCGCGGCGGCGATCGTCTGGGCGATCTGGCCGCCCATCGTCCCTGCACCGACAACTGCTGCTCTGAACACGAACATTGCTTTTCGGTCACTCCTTCTGGCTAGGGTTGCCGGAGCCTAGCGTCCTGTGGCATCGCGGCGTCCGGCAGCAGCGCACCGCACCTCCCGCCGCCCGCGCGGGTTCTGATCGGTGACGGGGATCGCGATCGCGGGTAGGAGAGGCGTATGAACAAGCTCGAAGTAACTCAGACGAAGTTTCGAGGGGGTGACGGGCCGACGGCGCGCGCGGTGCGGCGCGGACTGCCGGCAGTGCTGGCGGCGATCGCCGTGCTCGCGCTGCCGGCAGCCGCGCAGGCCGTCATACCGAAGGTCAACACCAACGGAGCACGCGAAGTGAGCTACGGATCGGCTGTCTTGACGGGATCGGTCAACCCGAACGGGAGCAACACGTCCTACTACTTCCAGTACGGGCTGACCAAAGCGTACGGCTCGCAGACGGCGATCGCCGACGCCGGGGCGGGCAGCAAGGCCGTGCCGGTGCGCCTGTCGATCAGCGGCTTGCAGCCGCTGACGGTCTACCACTACAGGCTCGTGGCGGTCAATGCCTCCGGCGCGAGCATCGGCGACGACGAAAAACTGCTGACGACGAAGGTGCCGCTGTCGCTGTCGATCCTGTCCTCGCCCAACCCGGTGACGTTCGGCGGCACCGTGACGATCCAGGGGACGCTGTCGGGCACCGACAACGCCAATCGCCCGGTCGTGCTGCAGGCCAACCCGTTCCCGTACACCTCGGGCTTCCAGTCGATCGGAAATCCCGGCCTGACCCTGGCCAACGGCGAATTCAAATTCGTCGTGCTCAACCAGGAACAGTCGACCCAGTTCCGCGTGTTCAGCACCCCCGGCAAGCCGGTGGTAAGCGCGGTGACCCAGGAGAACGTCGCCGTGCGCGTGAGCAGCCACGTGGCGCGCACCAAGCGCCGCGGCTTCGCACGCATCTACGGCACGGTCACGCCGGCGGTGATCGGCGCACAGGTGGGCATGCTGCGCATCGCCAAAGGCCACGGCATCCTCGCCGGCGGCACGGTGGTCAAGCCGCGCAACTCGATCAGCGGGCAGTTCAGCCGCGTGGTGCGCGTGCAGAAAGGCGCCTACCGCGTGCTCGTCAAGGTCGCGCCGGGCGGCGTCGTATCGGCGTACGGCACGCCCCTGTTGATCCACTGAGGACGCTTCAACCAGGTGAGCGCCGCTGCGCAAAGGCGGCGGCGCTCACCTGGGTATTTCTCTTCTAATTAATTGATTTGAGGAAGAAGTCCGGTGCGAGAGCCCGCGACTAGACGGCGACCGTTTCGACGCCGCCGACCGCTGCCGGCTCCTCGACACGCCGCGGCAGGAGCGTTTCGCGCGCGATCACGAGGCGCTGGATCTGCGAGGTGCCCTCGTACAGCTGCATGATCTTGGCGTCGCGGAACAGCTTCTCCACGGGGTACTCCTTGATGAAGCCGTAGCCGCCGTATACCTGCACGGCTTCGGTGGCCGTCTTCATCGCAGTGTCCGCCGCGAAGCGCTTGGCGTGCGAGGAGATCAGCGTGTTGCGTTCGCCGGCGTCGAGCATCGCCGCCGACTTCCACGTGAGCAGCCGCGCCGCCTCGATCTCGGTCGCCATGTCGGCGATGATGAACTGGATCGCCTGGTGCATCGCGATCGGCACGCCGAACTGCACGCGTTCGCGCGAGTAGTCGGTCGCGAACTCGAACGCCGCGCGCGCGATGCCCGTGGCCATCGCCGCCACACCGGGACGGGTGCGGTCGAGCGTCATCATCGCCAGCTTGAAGCCCGCGTTTTCCTCGCCCAGCAGGTTCTCGGCGGGGACCTCGACGTCGTTGAAGGAGATCGTCGCCGTGTTCGACGCGCGCTGGCCGAGCTTGTCCTCCTTCTTGTCGACGACCACGCCCCAGTCGCGCTCGACGACGAAGGCCGAGATGCCGCGGTGGCCTGCCTCCTTGTCGGTCTTCGCGTAGACCGTGTAGTAGTCGGCGTAGCCGCCGTTGGTGATGAAGCACTTGGAGCCGTTGATCACGTACTTGTCGCCCTTCTTGACAGCCGTCGTTCGCATGCCCGAGACGTCCGAGCCGGCGTCCGGCTCGGTCAGGCAGAAGGAGGCGAGCTTCGGGGCTTCGGTCAGCATGCCGAGGTACTTCTTCTTGATCTCCTCAGAGCCGCCGAGCGCGATCGGCGCCGTCGCCAGGCCGTTGCAGCCGAGCGAGGTCTGGATCCCCGAGCAGCCCCACGAGAGCTCTTCCTCGATCAGGCAGCCGTCGAGGTAGCCTGCGCCGGCGCCGCCGTAGGCCTCCTCGATGTGCGAGTTCATCAAGCCGACCTCCCAGGCCTTCTCGATGATGTCCTGCGGCCACGTGCCCTCCTTGTCGTACTCCCAGGCGACGGGGCGGATCTCCTTGACGGCGAAGTCGTGCGCCATCTCGCGCAGGTTCTTCTGCTCGTCGGTGAGCGTGAAATCGACCATTCTCGGAATTACCCCCTACAGGTGGCGGACGGCGCTTGGCCCCTGCCGGGGCGCGTGGCGCGCTTGGACAGTGATTGACTGGTCAGTCAACCCACGATCCAGGGTAGCGAAGCGCACCCCGATCGGCAACAATCAAGACGTGGCGCACAGCATGGCCCTCGCGCTGCAGAGCGCATTCCCGATCGTCGTGTTCGGCGCCGTCGTGCTGTCGATCGTGATGTCGCTGATCTTCCTGTTCAGCCGCGGCAGCGTGTTCGACCACATCGGCGACGGCGGGCTGACGGGCGAACGCGACGCCGGCCCCGAACTGCCGCCGGCCCCGCCCGAGTCGGCCGCCGGCCGCGCCGAGCAGGAGCTCGAAATCCGCCAGATGCTGAGCGCCCGCAGCGCGCGCATGGTCGGCCGCGGCGAAGCCCCGCTCGACGTCGAGGCCGAGGTCGCGCGCCTGCTCGAGCCGGCGCAGCGCAGCGGGCACGACCCCGGGCTGCTCGCAGAGGTCCGCCAGCTCGTCGTCGCGCGCAACGAACGGCGTGCGCGCCAGGGCCTCGAGCCGCTCGACGTCGAGGCCGAGGTCAAGCGCACGCTCGACGAGCTCGATCCGTCGTAACCACGGCGTCGCGCAAGTCGGGTATAAACGCGCCCATGAAGGACGCACGCCGCTTCGCGCTCGACGAGCTGATGATCCGCCCGGGGACCTACTTCAATCCCTCCACGGAGGTGCTGATCGTCGTCGACGACTCGCCCGAGGTCGACCATGAGATCTTCGAGTCCGACGACTTCGACAGCACCGACTGGGTGCTGATCTCAGACGACTCGCCAGTCGACGAAGGCAAGCGCGACGACCTGATCGAGGAGTTCCGCACGACCTACAAGCCCGGCGGCGAACCGCTGTCCGACGGCGACGACGTCGAAGACGAGGAGGACGAACTCGAACCCGACGACGACCTGGAGCTCGATCCGGACTAGCCGCGCCCGGACGGGGGCCGGCCGTGCTGGGCAGCGGGCCGGGCTGCGTAGTGAGCCCCCGTTTTGAGGTTTGCGATAGCGGGCGTATATACGGCGTATATGCCATTGCTATCGCTGGCTCAATAAGTAGAGCGCCCACGCGCGCCTCCGCCCCATACATCCGCAACTCGCTCCACCGCGCAGGTGTTCACAGCCATGTGCCTGCTATCCGCTCCCCTGCAACGCGCCGCCCGCCGCACAGACGAGCCGCACCTAGCATGCGCCGCGTGCGCGCAAGGCTTCTCGTGGCGCTCGCCCTCGGCGCGCTGATCCCACCGCTCGCGACCTCTGCGGCCTCTGCGGCCAAGCCGCGCGCCCACGCGAGCCGCGGCCCGAGCGTGACGGCCGCCCTGCAGAGCCTGCAGCGCAGCGGGCAGATCACGCCGGCGCTGTACGCCAAATACAGCAGCGCCTACTCGGCCGCGAAACGCTCGCTGGGCCGCTTGAGCGGCACGCGCCGCGCCGAACTGGGCGCGGTCATGGGCAACGTCGAAGGGATGGCCGCCGGCGGCTACTTCAGCGCCTCGCGCCTGCCCGTGATCTTCCTCACGCTCGAACGCAACCGCCAGTGGTGGACGACCGAACCGCTCGTCGGCAGCGGCGTGCGCGTGAGCTTCCCGAGCTCGAAGCTCGTGTGGGAGCACTACGCCGGGCAGGGCATCGAGATCCAGTGGCTCGGCACGTTCGGCGCGGGCAACGGCTTCTACCTCTCGGGCCACGAAAACGCCAACCTGCGCCAGCTGGTCGCGGAAGTGCTGCCGCTGGCAACCAAGCGCGCGGGCGGGATCGCGTGGGAGTACATGTTCCCGTTCGACGGCGGACGCCCGCCGTGGACGAGCGGGCTCTCGCAAGGCACGGCGCTGCAGGTGCTCGCGCGCTCGTGGCAGCGCTTCAAGGAACCCGAACTGCTCACGGCCGCGCAGCAGGCGCTCGGCATCTTCCAGACGCCGCCGTCCAGCGGCGTGCAGGTGAAGACGGCGGCCGGCTCGGAGTACGCCGAGTACACCTACGCGCCGAGCGACCGCATCCTCAACGGCTTCATCCAGGCCGTGATCGGGCTGTACGACTACACGCAGATCACCAAAGACCCGCTCGGGCTGAAGCTCTTCGAAGTGGGCGACGCCGAGGCGCGCGTCGAGGTGCCGCACTACGACACGGGCGCCTGGTCGCTGTACGACCAGTTCTCCGAATCAAACCTCAACTACCACGAACTGCTCACCGAATTCCTCCGGCACCTGTGCGAACGCACGCGCAAAGGGCCGCCGATGAGCACGGCGCCGCCGCCGACCCCGACGACGCCCACCACGCCCACGCCGACGACCACGACGCCGACGACGACCACCCCGACGACGCCCTCGGGCGGCACGGCTCCGGGGACGGGCACGACGGCAGGCGCCGTGCGGGCAGGCACGGCCGCCGGCGGCGCACGAGGCCGTGCGGCAGCCACGAGCACGCCGCCGGCGACGCCGATCGCGGGCGATCAGATCTACTGCACGACGGCCCAGAAATTCACGTCCTACGAGAAGACGCCGCCGGTGATCTCGCTGATCACGAAGACGCTCAAGGGCGGCGCCCGCGCGGGCGTGCAGATGTCGCTTTCGAAGATCTCGACCGTGCGCCTGACGGTGCGCCAGGGCGGGCGCACCGTCTGGACGAACAGCGCCTACCTCGCGCGCGGGAAGCCGAAGCTGCTGTGGGTGACGCCGAAAGGCGGCGGCACGTTCAACGTCACGCTGAGCGCGACCGACCCGGCGGGCAACTTCGCGACGGCGACCGGCACGATCGTCGTCTCGCACGGCTGACGCGGCGCGCGCGCATCCTCGCGCCGGGCCGCGCCTAGACTGGTTCCATGACGAGGCTGCTCAACGCCTGGGGCGCGCTCGGCCGCGACCAGCGGCTTGCGGCGATGACCTCGCTGGGGCTGTTCGTCTCGATGCTGCTGCCGTGGTACAGCAAGACCGTCGTCGTGCGCACGCGCGGCGGCGGGGCCGGGTCGCAGAGCCTCAGCGCCTTCCAGGCCTTCTCGTTCGTCGAGGCCGCTGTGCTGCTCGTCAGCGTCGGCGTGCTGGCGATGCTGTTCGCGCGCGCCGAGCGCCGTGACTTCCACTTGCCCGGCGGCGACGGCACGATCGTGATGCTCGCCGGCGCATGGGTGGCGATCCTGATCTTCTACCGCCTGTTCGACAAGCCCGGGCTGCAGGGCAACGAACAGGTCGTCTCCTCGGTCGGCGTGCAGTGGGGCATCTTCGTCGCCCTGCTCGTCGCGCTCGGCCTGGCCTACTTCGGGCGGCTGATGCGCTTCGGCGAACGCGGCGCGCCGCCGCTGTCGCGGGCGCGGCGGCGCGATGAGGCCTCCGGCCCGCGCAGCGCGCGCGAGCCGGAGGAGACCGTCGTCGTTTCCTCCTACGAGGACGAGCCCGACACGCACGAGACCGTGCCCGAGCGCGGAACGCGGAGAGAGTCGGACCGGGCGTCGCCGGCGCGCGCGCCGGGCGTCGAGGTGCCGACCCTGCCGACGACTCCGTCCACGCCGGCCGGCGAGCGACGCTCGCGCCGCGATCGCCCGCGCTATCCGCCGGGGCCTTCGGAGCAGATGTCCTTCGAGGATGCGCCGCCCGAGGACTGACGCCGGGCGCGGGCGGGCGCAGCGCGACACCTATCATTGCGCTGAGCATGCCCCCCGCTGCCCCGGAAGGAGCCATTCCCCTCTCGCCCGAGCCGAGCACCGTGCAGGACGTCTCGGCGGGGCTGCGCGCCGTGGGCTACCTGCCGGGCGAGTCGACCGCGCTCGTCTCCTACCTGGCGACGAAGCTCGGCAAGCCGGTGCTCGTCGAGGGACCGGCGGGCGTGGGCAAGACGGAGCTGGCGAAGTCGCTGGCGAAGTACCTCGGGCGCGAGCTCGTGCGCCTGCAGTGCTACGAGGGACTGGACGAGGCGAAGGCGCTGTATGAGTGGAACTACCGCAAGCAGCTACTGCGAATCCAGGCGGAGGCGTCGGGCACGGGCTGGGAGGCGGTGCAGGAGGACATCTTCGGCGAGGAGTTCCTGCTGGCGCGCCCGCTGATGACGGCGATCTCCTCCGAGCAGCCGGTCGTGCTGCTGATCGACGAGATCGACAAGACCGACCAGGAGTTCGAGGCGATGCTGCTGGAGGTGCTCTCGGACTTCCAGATCTCGATCCCGGAGCTCGGTCGCGTCGAGTCGCGCACGCACCCCATCGTGCTGCTGACCTCGAACAACTCGCGCGAGCTGACCGAGGCGCTCAAGCGGCGCTGCCTGTACCTGTGGCTCGACTACCCCGATCTCGAGCACGAGCTCGAGATCGTGCGCCTGCACACGCCCGAGCTGCGCGAGACGGTCGCGCGCCGGCTGGTCGAGGTGATCGGCATGGTGCGCGCGCTCGACCTGAAGAAGCCGCCGTCGATCGCCGAGTCGATCGACTGGGCTCGTGCGCTGCTCCTGCTCGGCGTCGAGGACATCGACGCAGACACGTTCACCGAAACGATGTCGGTGATCGTCAAGCACCGCACCGACATGGACGTGGTCGCCGAGCGCGTCGGGCTGAAGCTCGGCTCGCCGGCCGACGTCGCCTGAGGGCCGGCGTGGCGAGCCCGGGAGACGACCGAGGCGGCGCCGGTTCGGCGTCGTCGGACGCGGCTCCGCCCGGGCTGCCCGCGCGGATCCTCGAGTTCGGCGAGGAGCTGCGCGGCGAGGGCGTGGCGGTCGGCACCTCGGAGCTGCTCGACGCCTTCGCCGTGCTCGCCGAGATCGACTGGACCGAGCGCGAGGACTTCCGCGAGGCGCTCGCGGCGACGCTCGCCAAGAGCCAGGAGGACAGGCGCGTGTTCGAGCTCGTGTTCGAGCGCTTCTTCTTCCGCGCCGTCGAGCTGGCGGCCACCCGCGAGGGGGTGCGCGAGGAGGACCTGGCGATGCTCGGCGAGCTCTCCGAGGACGAGCTCGACGCGCTGCGCGCGGAGATCGCCCAGGCGCTGAGGGACGGCTCGGAGGGCGCCATGCGAGACCTCGCGCGGATGGCGATCGCCGCGTTCGCGCGCCGCCAGGAGGGCTCGGGCGTGATCGGCGTCGACGTGCAGCGCATCCGCCGCGCGCTCGGGCTGCGCGCCGAGCCGCAGCCGGAGCTGCCCGAGGAGGACCCGCGCCACGACGGCCTGCCGCGCGATGCGCTGCGCCGCTTCGAGGCGCTCCTGCGCCGCGAGCTCGAGCGCTCGCAGATCGAGCGCACGGGCAACCTGCCGCCGGCGCGGCCGCTCGGCGAGCTCGACCGCGCACTGCCCTCGGGGCCGCTGGCGGACCTCGCCGCGGTGCACCGCGTCGTCGCGCAGCTTCGCCGGCGCCTGGCGACGCAGGGAAACCAGATGCGCGGCCACCGCAAGCACGCGCACGTCGACGTGCGCCGCACGATGCGCGCCTCGCTGCAGACCGGCGGCGTGCCGGTCGAGCTGAAGTTCCGCCCCAAACGGCCGAAACGGCCGGAGATCTACGTGCTCTGCGACGTCTCGACGAGCGTCACCTCGGCCTCGGTGTTCTTCCTCTCGGTGCTGCACGCGCTGCACGACACGTTCCGCAAGATGCGCTCGTTCGTGTTCATCGAGCGGATTTCCGAGGTGACCGACATCTTCGAACACGAGCGCAACTTCAAAGCCGTCAGCGAGCGGATCGGCTCGGATGCCGGCGTCGCCGACATCTCTGGCTACACCGACTACGGCCGCGTGTGGTCTGAGTTCCTCGTGCAGGTCGAGGACGACCTGCACCCGCGCGCGACCGTGATCGTGCTCGGTGACGCGCGCACCAACGGCCGCGACCCGCGCGCGGACATCTTCGCCCAGATCGCCGCGCGCGCGGGGCGCACGTTCTGGCTGAACCCCGAGCCGCGGCTGTACTGGAACTACGGCGACTCCGTGATCGCCGCCTACGAGGAGTTCTGCACGGCCTTCGAGTGCTGGACCACCGCGCAGCTCGAGGACTTCGTGCGCGCGCTCACGCGGCCCGTCGTCTCGGCCTGAGGGCCGGCCGGTCGATCAGCCCTCCCCGCGGAGCATCAGCCCTCATCGCGGGCGGCAAGGGCAGCCCCGGCAGCGTCGGTGAATGCTGAGTCGTACGGGGTTTCGGCGACCGCGAGATTGATCGCCGCGGCGGTGTCCTCGTCCTCCGGCGCATCGAGCCTTCTCTGCGCAGCCCGCGCATAGAACTCGCTGCGAGAGACTCCCGATCGCTTCGCTGCTCGCTCCACGCGGCGGAACAACTCGTCAGGGACCGATACGGCCACTTTCATGTGACGAGTATGACCCCGTTACCGAGGAAGCTGCTTGCCAGGTCAGGAGCTTCACCCAGTAGCATCAGCGCGAAGAAGCAGACACCAGGGGGGCTGGCGGCAGGCCGGCTGAGATGGTGCCCGGGAAGCGATTCCACCGGCGCCGACCCTTAGAACCTGTGGGGTAATGCCCGCGAAGGGAGCGAAGTGGCGACCGAACTGCAATCCCGCACCAGCCGCCCGCCCGGCGGAGCGAAGTCGCTGCGCGACCCCACAAAGGCAGCGGGCAATACGATCGAGCTGCAGACAGTCGAGCGCACGTTCACAGACCGGCGCGGCGCGCGCGTGCCCGCGCTCGCCGGGATCTCGCTGCGGGTGGCGCGCGGTGAGCTGGTCGCGCTCGTCGGCCCGAGCGGCTGCGGCAAGACGACGCTGCTCGAGCTGATCTGCGGGCTGCAGGCGCCGGACGCCGGCACGCTCGAGAGCGAGCCCGCGGTGCTGATGCCCCAGCGCGATCTGCTGCTGCCTTGGCTCGACGCGCTCGACAACGCGGCGCTCGCGCTGCGCATCGCACACGTTCCGCGCGCGCAGGCCCGTGAGCGCGCCGCCTCGCTGTTCGCCGAGCTCGGCCTGCAGGGCTTCGAGCGCGCACATCCGAGCGAGCTCTCGGGCGGCATGCGCCAGCGGGTGGCGTTCGCGCGCACGCTGCTCGCGGGCAAACCGGTGCTGTGCCTCGACGAGCCGTTCGGCGCGCTCGACGCGATCACGCGGGCCGAGATGCAGGATTGGCTCGTGCGCGCGCTGGCGCCCACGCCGCGCACGGTCGTGCTCGTGACGCACGACGTCGAGGAGGCTGTGCTGCTCGCCGACCGCGTAGTCGTGCTCTCGTCGCGGCCAGGGCGCGTGGCGGGCGAGATCGACGTTGCGCTGCCGCGCCCGCGCGGGCGCACCGAGGCCGGAGTCGTCGCGCTGCGCGAGCGGGCGCTCGGGCTGCTTGCGGGATCGGCTTCTGCATGACGCGTTCGCTCCCCTCCCGGCTCGCCCGTCTGCTGCCGCCGCTGCTGCTCGCGCTGGCATTGCTCGGCGCCTGGGAGCTGTATGCCGACCTCGGCACGACCAGCTCGTTCGTGCTGCCCGCGCCGCACGCCGTGGCCTCGGCGCTGTGGGACAACGCGGGCTTCATCGCGGCCAACCTCGGACCGACGGCCGAGGAGGTCGGCCTCGGCATCCTGCTCGCGCTCGCGCTCGGCTTCGCGCTGGCCGTCGCCGTGCACCTGTCGAGCCCGCTGCGCCGTGCCGTCTACCCGCTGGCGGTCGGCTCGCAGGCGATCCCGGTGGCGGTTATCGCGCCGCTGCTCGTCTTCTGGTGGGGCTTCGGCGTGCTGCCGAAGCTCGTCGTGATCGTGCTGATCTGCTTCTTCCCGGTGCTCGTGACGACAGTCGACGGCCTGCGCGCGATCGAGGGCGAGCAGCTGAAGCTGCTGCGCACGCTCGACGCATCGCGCTGGCAGGCGTTCCGCTTCGCCGAGCTGCCGGCGGCGCTGCCGGCAGCGCTGAGCGGCGCACGGATCGCGCTGGCGGTCGGCGTGATCGGCGCCTACATCGCCGAGTCGCAGACGGCCACGAGCGGCGTGCACGCGGGGCTCGGCCATGAGATCAACGCCGACCTGACGGCACTGCAGACGCCGCGCGCCTACGCTGCGGCGTTCGTGCTGTTCGCGCTGGCGATCGCCTGCTTCTATGCCCTGTCCCTGGCCGAGCGCGTGCTCGCGCCGTGGGCGCACCCGAGTAGAGGAGAGACGACTTGAGAACGACGTCCGCACCGCCGCCGTCCGCACTGCGCCGCCTCCGCGTGCGCCGTAGCACCGCGAGCGCGCTCGCCCTGCTGCTGGCGACGGGCTCGCTGCTAGTCCTCTCGGCTTGCGGCTCCAAGCAGGACAAGATCTCGCCGTCGGGCGCCAAGCCGTTCACGGTCGTGCTCGACTTCTTCCCCAACGCCGACCACGCCGCGCTCTACTCGGGGATCGCACACGGCGACTTCAGCGCGGCCGGGCTCGACGTGCAGCCGAAGACGCCGGCCGACCCCTCCGAACCGCTGAAGCTGCTCGCGGCGGGCAAGGCCGACATGGCGATCTCCTACGAGCCCGAGCTGCTGCTGGCGCGCGACGAAGGCTTCAAGCTGGTCTCGATCGGCGCGCTCGTGCAGCGGCCGCTGACCTCGATCATCGCGCTGCCGCAGGGGCGCGTGCGCAAGGTCGCGGACCTCGCTCACAAGACGGTCGGCACGGCCGGGATTCCCTACCAGGCGGCCGAGCTGAAGACCGCCGTGCAGGCGGCCGGCGCCGACCCGGCGAGCGTCAAAGAAGTCAACGTCGGCTTCAACCTGGTGCAGGCGATGCTCTCGAACAAAGTCGCCGCGACGCTCGGCGGCTTCTGGAACTACGAGGCGATCCAGCTGCAGCAGATGCACAAGCACCCGCTCGTGATCCCGGTCGACAAGGCCGGCGTGCCGACGTACAACGAGCTCGTGCTGGTCGTGCGCGAAGACGAGGCGCGCAAGCGCGGCCAAGACCTGCGCGCGTTCATGCAGGCGCTCACGCGCGGCGAGCACGAGGTCCGCGCCGACCCGGCCGGGGCGGCCGGGCTCGTCGTCAAGGCCAACCCTTCGCTGGAGCAGAAGCTGCAACTGGCTTCGATCGAGCAGACGCTGCCGGCCGCCGTGCCGAGCGCCGGCAAGCCGTTCGGTTGGCAGACCCCCTCGGCTTGGGCCTCGTTCGGGCGCTGGATGTTCGACCACGCGCAGCTCAAGCACAACCCCAACTCGGCGCTGCCGCCGTTCACCAACGAGTTCCTGCCGGGCCAGGGCATCTAGCCGATTCCCATAGGCTGAGGACATGCGCATCGGATTGCTCACCGGAGGCGGCGACTGCCCGGGGCTGAACGCGGTGATCCGGGCGGTCGTGCGCCGCGGTCTGGCCGAGCCCGGGAACAGTTTCGTCGGCTTCCGCTACGGCTGGGCCGGCGTACTGGCCGACGACGCGATCGAGCTGACGCTCGCGAGCACGGCCGGCATCCTCCCGCGCGGCGGGACGATCTTGGGCACGTCGCGCACGAACCCGTACGCCGACCGGCAGGACGGGACGGCGGCGATTCGCGAGACACTACGCACGCGGGAGATCGATGCGCTGATCCCGATCGGCGGCGAGGACACGCTCGGCGTGGCGTTGAAGCTGCACGAGGCGGGCGTGCCGATCGTCGGCGTTCCGAAGACGATCGACAACGACCTCGGCGGAACCGACGTCACTTTCGGCTTCCAGACGGCCGTGCAGATCGTGACCGACGCGATCGACCGCCTGCACACGACGGCCGAGTCGCACAACCGCGTGATGGTGCTCGAGGTGATGGGCAGGCACACGGGCTGGATCGCCACGCACGCCGGCCTCGCCGGCGGCGCCGATGCGATCCTCGTGCCCGAGCGACCGTTCGACATCGACACCGTGGTCGCGCACCTGCGCGCCCGTCACGAGCGCGGGCGCAGCTTCTCGATCGTCGTCGTCGCCGAGGGCGCGACGCCGCGCGAGGGCACCTTGCAGGTGCTCGAGGGCACGGCGACCGACGCCTTCGGCCATGCCCGGCTCGGCGGGATCGGCGTCATGCTGGAGGGCGAGCTGGAGCGCCGGACGGGCTATGAGAGCCGCGTGACGATCCTCGGCCACGTGCAGCGTGGCGGCACGCCGGTCGCGTTCGACCGCGTGCTCGCGACACGCTTCGGCGTCGCCGCGATGGACGCCGTGCTCGGCGGGCGCTCGGGCGTGATGGTCGGGCTGCGCGGCACCGAGATCGTCGAGACGCCGCTCGCCGAGGCGCTGCGCGAGCCGAAGCTGCTCGACCCCGGGCTGTACCAGACGGCCGAGCTGTTCTTCGGGTAGCACGTATGCGCGCGATGCTGTTCGAGCAGGTCGGGCAGCCGCTGCGGATGGCCGAGCGCGAGGTGCCCGCCCCCCAGGCGAGTCAACTGCTGTTGCGCGTGCACGCCTGCGGCATCTGCCGCACGGACCTGCACCTGCTCGACGGCGAGGTGGAGATCAAGCAGCCACCGCGCATCCTCGGCCACCAGATCGTCGCGACCGTCGAGGACGCCGGCGAGGGCAACGAGACGGCGATCGAAGTGGGCGATCGCGTCGGTGTGCCATGGCTCG
>DATINR010000027.1:0-15120 GCA_035473995.1 Solirubrobacteraceae bacterium | reverse complement strand
GCCCATCGCGAGCGAGACGAACAGCGCCCACGCCACGAGCAGCCCGCCGGCGATGAAGAACGGGGCTTTGCCCTTCTCGGCGGCCAGGATCGGCGCCAGATGTACCGCGAGCGTGTGCACGGCCCGCGAGCCTAGCCGATGCGCCCCCGGATATGCTGCCCGGCGGGATGGTCGAGAGCGTGCGCACACCGGACGATGCCTTGACTGGTCTGCCCGACTATCCGTTCGAGCAGCAGTACCGCGAAGTCGACGGCCTGCGCCTGGCGCACATCGACGAGGGCGAGGGCGCGCCCGTGATCTTCATGCACGGTGAGCCGACCTGGTCGTTCCTGTGGCGCAAGGTGATCCCGCCGGTGCGCGACGCCGGCTTTCGCTGCGTGGCGCCCGACCTCGCCGGCTTCGGCGGCTCGGACAAGCCGACCGACATCGGCTGGTACTCCTACGACCGCCACAGCGAGCTGGCGGCGACGCTGCTGACCGACCTCGACCTGCGCGGCGCCACGATCGTCGTGCACGACTGGGGCGGGCCGATCGGGCTGCGCCTGGCCGTCGAGCACCCCGAGCGGATCGAGCGGATCGTGATCCTCGACACCGGGCTGTTCACGGGCCGCCAGCGGATGACCGACGCATGGACGGCCTTCCGCGACTTCGTCGAGCGCACGGAGGACCTGCCGATCGGCTTCCTCGTGCGCGGCGCCTGCAAGCACGACCCGGGCGACGACGTGGTCGCCGCCTACGACGCCCCCTATCCGAACGCCGCCTCGAAGGCCGGCGCGCGTGCCTTCCCGCTGCTGATCCCGCGCGCGCCCGACGAGCCCGGCGCGGCGGCTGGCCAGCGCGTGCAGGACTCCCTGCGCGAGGACAAGCGCCCGAAGCTCGTGCTGTGGGCCGACTCCGACCCGATCCTGCCGCCCAACGTCGGCGAGCGCTTCGCCGAGGCCGTCGGCGCGGCGGCGCCGC
Organism: Solirubrobacteraceae bacterium; assembly: GCA_035473995.1. GTDB lineage: Bacteria > Actinomycetota > Thermoleophilia > Solirubrobacterales > Solirubrobacteraceae > Palsa-744. The sequence continues at coordinate 14,160 of DATINR010000027.1, read as the reverse complement.
GCCCGATCGAGGACGCCAGCCACTTCCTGCAGGAGGACCAGGGCCCGCTGATCGGCGGCCTGATCGCCGACTGGCTAACTGCCGGCTGAGCTGGGGATCTGCGGCTGCTCGTCCCCGGCCTCGAGCCCGGGCTCCGAGCGTGAGGCGCGCAGCTCGTAGCTCTTGCGTGCCATCGAGTCGGCGTCGGCGAGCACGCGGTCGGCCTTCATCGCGCGCGCCATGCCCTCGGACAGGCGCCGCGGCAGCACGGCGCCGAGCACGTTCGTGCGCTTGCCCGACTTGGGCACCCACACTTCGACGGTGCCGTGCTGGAGTGCCTCGACGATCGCATCGGCGACTTCGCTGGGCTCGAGGTTGGAGAAGCCGCGCGCCTGCCCGAGGCCGCCGCCGAGCTCGGTGTTGACGACGTAGGGCATCACGTAGCTGAGGTCGATGTGGGCGTCCATCAGGCGCAGCTCGCCGCGCACGGCCTCGCTCAGCCCGACGACGGCGTGCTTGGTGGCCGAGTATGTGGCGCCGCCGGGGGCGCCGAACTTGCCGGCCTGCGACGAGATGTTGACGATGTGGCCGCGGTCGCGGGCGATCATCCGGTCGAGCGCGATCTTCATGCCGAGGATCACGCCGTGCAGGTTGATGTCGATTTGGCGCTTGGCCGTGAGGTCGTCCTCGTCGATGAAGCGGCCGATCTGCATGATCCCGGCGTTGTTGATCAGCACGTCGAGCGGGCCGAACTGGCGCTCGGTCTCATCGAGGAAGGCCGTGAAGGACTCGCGCTCGGTCACGTCGAGCGGCAGCGCCACGGCGCTCGGGCCGAGCTCGTCGGCGGTGGCGCGCGCGGCGGCGAGGTCGACGTCGCCGATCGCGACCTTCATGCCCTGGCCGAGCAGCGCCTTCGCGGTGGCCCGGCCGATCCCGCGCGCCCCTCCGGTGATCGCTGCGGTCTGTCCGGCGAGGATGCGGGGCTGCTTGGCCATGGTCTTTCCTCCTGGTCTGCTGGTCGGGCGGCGGGCGGGAGACAAAGCTAGCGCGCCGCGGCCGCAGCTGCTGGCCGGCTGGCCAGTTTTGTGCTGCGGGCCTGGGCGGGTAGTAGGGTTGACACATGGCCAGCTTCGAGTTCGAGGGTCAGCGGATCGCGTACACCGAATACGGCGGCGGCCCGGCGGCGATCACCGAGTCGGGCGCGCGCGGGCGCACGGCGCGCAGCGCGCCGGCCAACGGGCGCCCGCTGATCCTCGTGCACGGCCTGCTGCTCTCCCAGCAGATGCACAAGCCGCTGGCCGAAGACCTGGCGGCGCGCGGCAACCGCGTGATCACGGTTGACCTCCTGGGCCACGGCGAATCGGACCGCCCGCGCGACATGTGGCGCTACTCGATGCGCTTCTTCGGCGACCAGCTGGTCGCGCTGATGGACGAGCTGCGGATCGACGAAGCGGTCGTGATGGGCACCTCGCTCGGCGCGAACACGGCACTCAACGTGGCGCTGACCGCCCCCGAGCGCCTGCGCGGGATGGTGATCGAGATGCCCGTGCTCGACAACGCGCTCTTGTGGAGCGCGCTCGCATTCACGCCGCTGCTGGCGGCGCTGACGTTCGGCGAACGCGGGATGAAGCTCGTCGGGCGCGGCGCGCGCGCGGTGCCGCGACGGCTGCTGCCGCACTACGGCAACGTGATGCTCGACCTCGTGCGCCAGGAACCGGGTCCGAGCGCGGCCGTGCTGCAGGGCCTGTTCTTCGGGCGGATCGCGCCGCACCGCAACGACCGCCGCAAGTTCCAGACGCCGGCGCTGATCCTCGGCCACCGTCGCGACCCGGTTCACCCGTTCTCCGACGCCGGCATGCTCGCCGACGAGCTCCCCAACGGCCGCCTGCTGGAAGCCAACTCGTTCGTCGAGCTGCGCACCCAGCCGGAGCGCCTGACGAACGAGATCGCGGACTTCCTCGACGACGTCTGGGCGCATCCGAGCAGCGCCCGAGGCAAAGCCAAACGCCCGGCGGCGAAAGCCGCCAAACGCGCGCCCCGCGCGGCGGCGAGCAAAGCGCGCAGCGCGAGCAAACCGGCCTCACGCAAAACAGCCGCGCGCAAAGCGGCGAAAGCCCCGGCCAAACGCGCCGCCGCCAAGCCGGCCCGCGCCGCCGCAGCGCGCTAGCCGCCCGCGGCTATTTCTTCTTAATCGGAAAAAGTTCGAGCTCGTTGACGCTCACGCGTCCTGGCGCCTCAGGCGTGCCGACGGCCGAGGCGGGCGCTTCGCTGATCCACAGCACGACGAAGCGGTGGGGCTGCTTGGCGGCCTGCTGGACCGCGGCGGGAGCGTTGGGGCCGCCGAGCTTGATCCGGGCGTGCTTCTTCTTGTCCTGCAGCGCGGGCGTCAGCGCGACCCAGGCGGGATCGGTGATCGACGTCGGCGGTGCCTGGCCGTCGGCGCCGTAGATCTGCACGGTCATGCCGGGCGTGGTCGTCCTCAGGCCGACGGCGGCGAGCTTGCGCGGCGTGTTCAGGTCGATCACGAGCCCCTCGGCCATTTTCGGCGCGACGGACGGTTCGACGAGCGCTGTCCAGCCGGTCGAGGCGTCGCCGTCGATCGCGAGGCTCGGGTCGCCGAAGTTGGCGGTGGCGTAGTTGTAGGGGTTGTACGTGGCGGCGGCGTTGGTGTCGAGCAGCAGCGCGTCGGTGCTGGGCGCTTCGCCGACGGGCGTGTTCGGGTTGGCTTTCTGTTTGCTCGGCGTCGTCGGCGTGCTGCCGCCCGTGGTGGGCGCCGGGACGGGCGGAGTGGGCGTCGGCGAAGCGAGCGGGATTTTCGGCGGCGTGGCCGGTTTGATCGTCGTCGGCACGCCGATTTTCGGCTGCGGGGTGGTGGCCGTGGCGGTCGGCGGCAGCGGCGTGGTCGCCGGGGGGGTGGTCGCGGCGGGGACCTGCGCGACGGTGGTGACGGCGGGGGTGGCCTTGCCGCCGCCTTTGCTGAGCGCGGCGTAGGCGGCGCCGGCGGCGCCGAGCACGAGCACGGCGAGCGTCGTGAGGATCACGGCGGCAGAGCGCCACGTGGGCGTGCGCGCGCGCAGGCTCTCGGGAGCGCCGGTGCCGCACTGCAGGCACCAGTCCTGTCCGTCGAGCAGCGCGGCGCCGCAGTTGCCGCACTGGCGCGCGGGCGCCTGCGCCGCGGGCGGCGTGGCCTGATCGGGGCCGGCGGGTGCGCCGGCCGGGGGCTGCTGCTCGGTGGGCGCAGCCGGTGGGTCTGCGAGCGCCGTTGACACGGGCTCGATTCTAGTGGGCGGACCCGGCGCCGGGGGCAGGCGGCCCGCCGGGCACGATCTCACGCCCGGTCGGACGGTGGTGCGCGTCGAGCTCGAGCTGCCAGTAGTAGCGCGTGAAGTAGCTGCCGTCGCGAAACTCGCCGACGTGCGGCTCGACGGTCTCGCCGCAGGCCATGGCGAGGATCAGCTCGGGGTACGTGCGCCCGGGCAGGGCGGCGTAGGCGGGCGCGGGGAAGGCGCCACCGAAGCGCGTGTTGACGTCGGTGATGGCGACACCGATCTCGGGGTCGCGGAACACCTGGACGGTGGCCGGGCCTGTCACGCGTAGCGCCTCGACGACGCGGCGCCCGAGCTCGATCAGCTCGTCGTCGCGCACGGCGGCGCCCTTGATCGACTCGCCGCCGCGCGACTCGAGCATCGTGCGGGGAATGGCGTTGATGCAGCGGCCGTGCAGGTCGCCGAGGCAGTCGATCGACAGCTCGGGGCCGCCCATCGCGCGCTGCACCATGACGGGCTCGGGCGCGGGCGGCTCGATGCCGCGCCCTGGACGGGCGGGCTGGCGCTGCTGCAGGTAGTCGACGAAGAAGCGCGCCTGCGCGGGGTCGTGGGCGAGATGGATCGAGCGCGCGCCGGAGCCCTGGCGCGGCTTGACCATCACGGGGTATTCGAGCTGCTCCAGCGCATCGCCGTCGTCGGGCAGCACGGTCGGCGGGGAGGGCAGCCCGAGGCGCTGCAAGAGCAGGTGGGCCTCGTACTTGTCGTACGTGGCCCGGGCGACCTCGGCGCTGGGCACGAAGGCGGGCAGCCGCCTTTCTTCGCGGGCGCGCGCGAGCAGTTCGATGTCGAGGTCGGTCAGCGGCAGCACGGCGCCGACTTCGTGCTGTTCGCACAGCTCGCGCAGGGCGACCAGGTAGTTGGGGTCGTCGATCCGCGGCACGGCGGCGCGCGTGTGCGCGGCGTACTGCGCGGGGGCGAGCGGCGCGGGGTCGGCGACGACGGTGTGCGTGAGATGGGCGAAGCAGGCGACAATGTCGTAGCGCTTGCCGGCGCCGGTGAGCATCACGGCGGGCCTCATGTCGGACTCCTCACGTCCCGCGCTCCTGCGTGCCGCCGTCCCAGCCGCCGGTCTCGCCCTTGTACAGGCCGCCGCCGCGGAGCACGAGCGCGGGCGTGCGCGCGAGGATCTGCAGGTCGAGCAGCAGCGAGCGGTGCTCGACGTAGTGCAGGTCGAGCTCGATCCGCTCAGACCAGGGCAGCGAGGCGCGCCCGTTGATCTGCGCCCAGCCGGTGATGCCGGGCTTGACGGACAGGCGCAGGCGCTGGCGCTCGGTGTACTGGGCGACCTGGGCGGGCAGCGTGGGTCGCGGCCCGACGAGCGACATCTCGCCGCGCAGCACGTTGAGCAGGTTGGGCAGCTCGTCGAGCGAGGTGCGCCGCAGCAGCGCGCCGACGCGCGTGATGCGCGAGTCGTTCACGTTGACGGCGAGCCCGGCGCCGATGTGCTCGGCGCCGTCGACCATCGTGCGCAGCTTGAGCATGTCGAAGGGCCGGCCATCCAGCCCGGAGCGCCGCTGGCGATACAGCGCGGGCCCGCGCGACTCGAGCTTGATCGCGACCACGGCGGCGAGCAGCAGCGGAGCGGTGAGCACGAGCGCGGCGGCGGCGAGGACGACGTCGAGCAGGCGGCGGATCGTCGCGGAGAGCGGGTCGTTCATCGCGTGCCCTCGGCGGGATCCCACCACGCGCTCGTCCCGTGCCGCAGCCAGTCCCACAGCCCGGCGGCGGGGGAGGCGGTGGTGAGCACGTAGTAGCGGGCGATCAAGAAGGGGCGCGCGCGCAGGGCGCCGGCGAGCAGGGCGGCGAGCAAGAGGGCGAGCTGCAGGGCGAGCGTGACGGTGTAGAGCGTGCCGGCACCGGCTGCAACGAGCGCGACGTTGGCGGCGAGCGCGAGCGCGTGCAAGGCGGGGCTGGAGTAGCGGAGCAGGCGGTGGGAGAAGATCATCAGGGCGTAGCCGGGCGGGTAGCCGCGCGGGGAGAGCATGCCGCCGCGCAGGACGATGGGCCAGGTGTGGCTCATCATGCGCCGCTTGCGGGCGAACTCGCCGAGCAGGGAAGGCACCATCTTCTCGCTTGCGCGGGCGCCGGGCTCGTACACGGCGCGCAGCCCGCGCTTGACCATGTTGAAGGGCAGCGAGAGATCGTGGCCCATGACGGGGTCGACGACGATGTAGGAGGAGCGGCGGGTGGCGTAGATGGCGCCGTTGCCGGCGGTGATCGAGGAGAGGCGCGACTCGAGCGCGCGCAGGGCGAGCTCGTAGCGCCAGTAGACGCCCTCCTGGTTGGAGGCCTCGCGCCCGACGGCGTCCTGCACGAAGCGGACCTGGCCGCAGACGTAGCCGACGCGCGGATCGGCGAAGGCGTCGACGAGTCGCCGCAGCGCGCCGGGCTCCCAGGCGGAGTTGGCGTCGGAGAAGGCGACGATCTCACCGGCGGCGTCGGCGACGGCGGCGTCCTGCGCGCGGATCTTGCCGCCGCGCGGCAGCTCGAGCACGAGGTCGGCGCCGGCGGCGCGGGCGCGCTCGGCGGTGCCGTCGCGGCAGCCGTCGCAGGCGACGATCAGCTGCACGCGCTCGCGCGGGTAGTCGAGCGCGAGCGCGTTTGCGACCTTGGCGGCGATCACCTGCTGCTCGTCGTGCGCGGCGACGATCAGCGAGACGGATGGAAGGACCTCTTGATGGGCTCCGCCCCTGTCGGGGCTGCGCAGATTGCCGGCGGCCTGCGCAGGTCGGGCGCGGCGGCGCAGCGGGGCGATGGCTGCGAGCGCCAGGGCGTAGCCGAGCTGGGTCCAGACGATCAGCGCGGCGCACAGCCAGAAGATGACTTCGAGCGCGGTCACGCGAGGATTCTCGCGGACGGGCGCGGCGGCCCGTAGGGCGGGGGTCGGGCGAGGCGGTGAGAGGCGCCCGTGCGCGGGTAGTCTCGGGGCATGAGCTATACGAAGATGAACCTCACTGAGACCGCAGACAGCGCGCCTAAGTTCGGCTTCGAGGAGATGGGCGAGGCGCACTTCCCGCGCGAAGAACTGGATGCGAAGCAGACGGGCCTCTCCTACCAGGTGCTGCGGCCGGGCAAGCGCCAGATGTTCGGCCACCGCCACGACAAGGCGGAGGAGATCTACGTGGTGCTGACGGGCAGCGGGCGGATGCGCCTGGACGACGAGATCATCGACGTGACCGCGCTCGACGCGATCCGCGTGGAGCCGCAGGTGACGCGCGCGTTCGAGGCGGGCCCGGACGGGCTGCAGTGGCTGGCGTTCGGTGCGCACTTCGACAAGGACGGCGAAGTGGACCGGGAGTTCTGGCAGGACTGAAGCTGCGACGGCGAGTGGCGCGAGAGCGGCAGGCGGCGGCTCAGCCTGCGAGCAGCTGCTCGTACAGCGCGAGCGTGCGCAGGGCGATCTCGCGCCAGCCGTACTCGCCGGCGGCGAGCTCGCGTGAGCGCGCAGCGAGCGCGGCGAGCTTGGCGGGATCGCCGAGCAGCTCATTGAGCGCCCGGGCGAGCGCGGCGGAGTCCCCGGGCGGCACGGCGCGCGCGGCGCCGGCGGCGGCGATCTCGCCGAAGCCGCCGACGTCTGAGAGCAAGAGCGGCTTGCCGAAGGCGAGCGCGGTGAACAGCACGCCGGACTGCTCGATCTCGCGGTAGGGGAGCACGACGAGGTCGGCGCGGCGGAAATACGGCGGCAGCTGCTGGTCGGTGACGAAGCGCGGCACGAAGCGCACGTTGGCCGGAGCGGAAGCACGCAGCTCTGAGATGTCCATACGCGGCATGCCGGCGATCCACAGCTCGGCGTCGTCTACCTCGCGCCAGGCGTCGAGCAGCACGTCGAGGCCCTTGTAGGGGCGCAGGAGGCCGAAGAACAGCACGACCTGCTTGTCGGTGTCGAACGGGGGCGGCCCCTCGGGCGCGTCGGCGAGGTGGGCGAAGACGCCGTGCGGGATCACGTGCACGCGCTGGCCGTCGACGCCGAGCTCGTCGATCAGCCGCGCGCGCCCGTGCGCGGAGTGGGCGACGATCGCGTCGAAGCGCTCGTACAGCCGCCGCTGCGCCTCGCGCTGCCCGGGCCGCGGTTCGCGCGGCAGCACGTCGTGCGCGGTCAGCACGAGCGGCTTGCCGCGCGGCAGCAGATGCCCGTCGAGCTGCTGCACGGAGAGCCACTGGAAGTGCACGACGTCGGCTGCGCGGGCGGCGCGCCGGTAGCGCAGCATGTCGGGCACGTGCTCGGCGAGCTTCAGCGCGCGGCGAGTCCGCTGCGCCGCTGCGCCGCTGCCGGGCACGAGCGCACCGGCACGGTAGAAGTGCTCGATCCGCCGGTAGCCGCTGGGCGGCGGGACGGGCCCGTAGGCGAAGCGGCTCGTGTACAGCAAGACATCCGCCCTGCCGGCGCCAAGCGCGCTGCACAGCGCGTGGTCGTACGGCGGCGTGTATGCGGAGGGGTCGACGACGTGCACGCGCATGGCCGCAGACTCTAGGCGTGGCTTCCGACTGTCCCGGCGTCGGCGGGCCGTCGGACGAGGAGAGGTGAAGGTCCGTCAGATCATCAAGCTGATCGAATGGGGACGGCTGGCGACAGGTGCGACAGAAGGGAAGCCACCGGCATTTCCATCATCCGACGAAGCCCGGTACGGTGACCGTTCCGGGCCACCGCAACGGTGACCTGAGCCCCGAACTGCGAGCTAACATTCTTAAACAGGCGGGATTGAAGCGATGATCGAGATCGACAGATACCGGATCCACGTAGAAGGAGGTCCACCTTCCAACTACGGCGCTTACTCGCCGGACGTGCTCGGGTGCGTGGCGGTGGGCGACACGATCGAGGAATGCATCGCCGAAATGCGGTCGGCATTGGCAGCACATTTCGAGCTCATGCAGGAGTACGGCGAAGAGATCCCGGAGCCGTCCGGAGCCGGGATCTACGTCAGGTACGACCAAGTCGCGTAGCGCACGCGCAGTAGGGTCCGGCGGATGGCGGACGTGGAGGTCTCCTACTGCGTGGTCAACACCTCGCAGCGCGAGCTGCTGCTGCGCGGGCTGGACGCGATCGCGCGCGAGCGCGAGGGGCTGCCGTTCGCGAGCGAGGTGCTCGTGCTGGACAACGGCTCGCGCGACGGCTCGGCCGAGGCGGCGCAGGCGCACGCGACGGTGGACGAGACGATCGCGCTGGCAACGCGGCGCGGCAAGGGGCTGAACGACTCGGAGCTGCTGCGGCGCGCGCGCGGGCGCTACGCGCTGCTGCTGAACGAGGACTCGGAGCTGCAGCCGGGGGCGACGCTCGCGCTGCGGCGCGCGCTCGAGCAGCGCCCCGACGCGGCGCTGGCGGGAGCGCGGCTGCTGCGCCCGGACGGCGCCGAGCAGCCATCGGCGTGGCGCTTTCCGAGCGTGGCGACGGCGCTCGCCGGGGCGCTCTTGCTGCACCGCCTGTTCACCGTGCAGAGCCGCAGCTCGCAGACGCGCGAGGTCGATTGGTGCCAGTCGGCTGCGCTGCTCGTGCGGCGGGAGGCGGCCGAGCAGGTCGGCTACCTCGACCCCGACTTCTTCGTCTACTCGGACGAGGTCGACTTCGCCCGTCGCCTGCGCGACGCGGGCTGGCTCAGTCTGTACGTGCCGCAGGCGGCGGCGATCCACCACGAGCAGCTCTCGACCGACGCCGTGCCCGAGCGGCGGATCGTCGAAATGGCACGCAACCGCGACCTGTACATGCGCAAGCACCACTCGGCCGCGGCGGCGCGCGCGGTGCGCTGGCTGACGGCGTGGCCGTATGCGCTGCGGGCGCTCGCCGCGACGCTGCTGCCGGGCCACTCGCCGCGGCGCTACTGGCGGCACGTGACGGCCACGCTGCATCCCGAGCGCGGCGAAGGGCTGCGCGAGGCGGCCGCGCGCTACAACGCCGAGCGCTAGAGGTCTTTGAGCGGGTCCTCGGCGTATTCCTCGATCTCGCCGTGCCCCGCGCGGAAGGCCGCCACGCGGCGGCGCCCGTCCGCCACGAGCGCGCGCGCCTGGGTGCGCTCCTCGTGGCCGAAGAAGCGCGTCAGCAGCAGCAGTGCCGGGATCAGCGCCAGCCAGAGGATGCGCAGCGCGATGCCCGCGAAGCCGCTCGTCGGCAAGAGCAGCTCGCCCGACACGGCCACGCCCGCCAGGATCAGCGTCAGCTGCAGCAGGCGCCGCCACTGGAAGCCGACCGCGAACAGCCTGCGCGTGAGCAGGTGCATCACGAGCAGCATCGCCACGTACGCGCCGCACAGCGCGATGCCCGCGCCCGCGATCCCCAGGTTCAGCCCGCCGCGCGGTACGAGCACGAGCAGCAGCGCGACGTTGACGAGCAGGCCCGCCGCCGCCGCCGGCAGGTTGCGCGAGGTCGCGCGGGCGCGGCCCGTGATCACGATCATCACCTGGTAGAGCCCGTACAGCGTCCATGCCAGCGCCAGCCACGGCAGTGCCTCGTGCGCGCCGAAGTACTGCGGCGCCGCCAGCAGGCGCACGATCCAGCGGCCCACGAGCGCCACCGCCGCCACGATCACGCCCGTCGCGAGCACGAAGTACGTCGTCACGAGCGCATACAGCCGCGACGCCTCCGCGTCGCTCCGGATCGAGTACGCCAGCGGCGGCCACGCGTACTGGAAGCCGCGCACCATCACGAACACGACCGTCGCGAACTGCAGCGCCACCGAGTACTCGCCGGCCGCCGCGTGCGAGTAGTCGCGAAACAGGTAGAAGCGGTCGGCCACCTGCAGCGCGTACACGCTTGCGTCGGCCGGCACCGTCGGCAGCCCGAAGCGCATCATCGCGCGCAGGTCCGGCCAGTGCACGCGCAGGCTGAAGCGCCTGCGCAGCAGCCACCACAGGCCGAGCACGACGAGCGCCGACGCGGCGAAGTTGCCGAGCAGCAGGCCGCGCGCGCCCTCGCCCGCGATCACCACCAGCGACACCGTGAAGATCACCGTCAGCGCCACGTTCGCCCCCGACGCGAACACGTATGCGCGCGCGCGTTCGTCCACGCGCAGCTGCGCGTAGGCCATCTCGAGGTTCGTGAACGCCCACAGCCCGAGCACCGCGCAGTCGAGCAGCAGCGGGTCGTGGTAGCCGAGGATCAGGCGCGACAGCGGACCCGCGAAGACGAGCGCCAGCAGTGCCGCCACGGTCGTCGTCCACGCGACCGTCGCCGTCGCCGTGCGCGCGATCCGATCGCGACGCGGTCCATCTTCATCATCAAAATAAAAACGGATGAACGCCTCGCCGACGCCCACGCGCAGGAAGATGCTCGCCAGGATCACCGCCGTCAGCAGCGAGTTCGCCGCGCCGTAGCCCGCCGGCGAGACGTGGCGCGTGTACAGCGGGATCGTTATGAGCGCGATGCCCTTGGCGACGATGTCGCCGAACTGGTAGGCCGCGCCCGTCGCCACCAGCCGCTTCAGATAGCCGAGCACCGCTGAGAACCTACTCGCCGGCTACGCCGTCGCCGCGCGCTCGCCCGTGCCCGTGCCGCCGCCCGCCGGATCGCGCCCGCCGAGCTCACCGGCGCGTGCGAGCGCCACGCCGATGCCCAGCAGCGTCCACGTCAGCGGGTCCTCGAGGAAGTCCGCGTAGGCCAACGTGTGCAGCACGAGCGCCGCGAAGCACGCCGCGATCGCGATGCGCGGCGGCGATCGCCCGGCGCCGCGGAACAGCACGAGCAAGGCAACGACCAGCAGCGCCACGTACAGCGCCAGCCCCACGATCCCCTGCTCCGCCGCGACCGTGATCGGGATCGTGTGCGACGCCGACGTCGCGTTCTCCACGCTCGCCTTCGAATGGCTCTCGTACTCCTTCTGGAACGAGCCCGAGCCGTAGCCCTGCAGCGGGCGGGCCACGAACAGTTCCAGGCCGCCTTCGATCAGCTTCGCCCGCCCCGTCGTCGCGTTGTTCGCCGAGCCGCCGTTGCCCTTCAGGCCCAGGTGCCAGCTCGCCGGAGCCGCCAGCGCGATCGCCAGCGCCAGCGCGACGAGGCCGCCGGTCACGTACAGCGTCCGGCGCAGCGACCAGCGGTAGGCCGCCAGCACCGCCAGGCCGAGTAGCAGCGCCGCGATGCTCGACTGCGAGAAGCTCGTCACCAATCCGGCCAGCAGCCACGCCAGCACCGCCGCCGCCGCGAGCACGCCGTGCCTGTTGCGCCACCACAGCACCACCGTCGTCACCGCGAGCATCACCAGCGCGAGAAAGCGCCCGTAGATGTTCGGGTCGAAGAACAGCGAGTTCACGCGGAAGTAGTTGTCGAACTGGTTCGCCGCCACCACCTTCGGGTTGAGGAACAGTTCCTTGCGCGCGTACTCCACGAAGCCCACGCCCGCGAAGATCACGGCCAGCGCGACCGCGATGCCCAGGCAGCGCAGCAGCAGCTCGCGCCGCCAGTCGACGTCGCGCAGCAGCACGAACAGCAGCGCGAACGGGACGTAGAAGAACGCCAGGTTCTCCGCCGCCTTGCCGCGGTCCGAGGAGTACAGCGCCTGCATCGCATACAGCACGATCGAAGCCAGCAGCAGCCATTCCAGCGCGTTCGGGCCGCGCTCCTCGCGCCTGAGCAGGCGCGGCAGCAGGTGCGCCAGCACCCCCGCGCCGACGACCAAGTAGAGCGGGATCAGCAGGTTGACCGTGCGCCCTTCCGCCGAGATCGGCAGCCGAAACGGCAGCGCCAGCACCGCGAGCAGCGGGAACGCGTCCCGATTGGCGCGCATCAGCACGACGAGCCCCGCGATCGCGACCGCCGCCCCGAGCACCGCCGCCACGACGACGCCCGCGCTCAGCGACGTCGCCGTCACGCCCGGCAGCTGCAGCGCAGCCGTCATGGCCGCACCAGCGTGAAGCTGCGCGGCGAGAGCACCGAGCGATGCTGCTCACGCAGCGTCACGCGCACGCGGTATTCGCCCGCCGGCGCCGGCCGGCCCGCGATCCTCGGCTGCAACGCCGGGCGGCCGTTCGGACCGGGCACGAGCGCGAAGCCGTGCGCCGTGCCGAGCCGTCCCGTCCAACGCAGCGAGAGCTGTTTGTAGCCCTCCACCGGGTGGTCGTGCAAGAGGCGCGCCACCTCCGCCCCCGCCGAGTCGACGATCGACACCGTGACCTCGTCCGCGTGCGCCAGGCGGAAGGAGATCCGCTCCTGTTTGATCTTGCCCACCGGCGTCGGCGAGAAGCGCGTCGTCAGCTTGAACAGCTGCACCGCCGTCGGCGTGTGCTTCAGGCGCTGCGTCAGGAAGAACGCGACGAAGCACGCGACCACCAGCAGCGCGAACACCGCGCGGGCGGGATCCGTGACCCACCGGCTCTGACTGGTCAATCGCCCCCGGCCGATCCCGCATCGCCGAGCGCGAAGCGCTCGACCGTGTCCGAGCGCAGGCCGAGACGCAGCGTCTCCAGCGAGAGCACGTCGTCGGCCGCGATGTTGCCCAGGTTGCACTCCGTGCCGAAGCGCTTGAGCAGCCACACCTGCTGCGGACGCAGCGGCGCCTCGAACAGCAGCTTGTCCGGCTCGATCGCGTGCGCGATCTCGTCGATCAGGCCCGTGCGCGGCTCGCCGTCGGCGCGGTAGATGCCCGCCGTGCCCGACTCGCGCGCCTCCGTGATCACCTTCCAGGCGCCCGCCTCCAGATCGCGCTGGATCTGTTCGACCCACACGTACGGCGCCATGATGAAGTCCGCGTCCTTGTTGCCGACCTCCGCGAACACGACGAACTCGCTCGAGAGGCGTTCGATCAGCGCGTGCTTGTACTCCGGCTCCAGCGCGACCGTGCCGTCGGATATCTCCACGTGGCGCAGGCCCAGCTCGCGCAGCCACGCGATCAGCCCGTCCACCCGCCCCTGGCGGATCGCGATCTCCGTCAGCGTGCCGCCTAGCACGACCGGAATCCCGTGCGCCGCGTAGAGCTCGAGCTTCGGCTTCAGGTTGGCGCTCACCAGCGCCGTTCCCCAGCCGAGCTTGACGATGTCCACGCACGCACCCGCCACCTCCAGCAGGCCGTCCACCTCGGCGATCGACAGCCCGCGGTCGATCACGTGCGTCAGCCCCCGCTCGCGCGGCTTGACCGAGCGCTCCGGGATGTCGAGGAAGCCGGCTATGGCGACGTCAAGCCTTGTCGAGACCGACGATCACGACGACGCTCGCCGAGCCCGCCATCGACGCCACCGTGCCTTCGATCGGCTGCGCCTGCGTCACGCCGAGCGAACGGGCCACGCGCTGAGCGTCCCCCTGATGGCCGCTCGCGTACTCGACCACCGTCGTCTGGTTGGCGCCCGGCGGCTGGCCTGTCTCGGCCGCCGCTTTCGTATATCCGCGCTGCTGCAGTTCTTCGGAGACGTGGTGCGCCAGCCCCGTCGTCGTCGTGCCGTTGAGCACGACCACGTTGAGCTGCCCCGGGCTGGTCGTCGACGCCGAGCTCGTGCCCGACGAGGATTGCTTGCTCGTCGTCGTGCCCTGCGCGCTCGTGTGCGTCGCCGTGCCCGTCGCACCGCCCGACGCTTCACTCGATGACGAGCTGCCGCCCTTGCCGCCGCCCAGCGACAGCACGACCACGACGATCACCGCCACCGCCACGACCAGCGCGCCGACGACCAGCGCCGTCGCGCGCGACGGCCCGCGGCGCTCCGTGCGATAGCGCCGCACCGGCGGCTCGCCCGCCGCCGTGCGCTGCGCACCGGCGCTGCGTTGCGTCGTCGCTGCACCCGCGCCGGCACCGCCGGGCGCAGCGGCGCTTCCAGCCGCCGCCGTCCGCGCAGCCGTGCCTGTCGCCGTGCGGCTGGCTACGACGCCCTGCGCTGCGGCCTGGGCGCTCGCTGCGGAGGCGCGCTGCGGCGCGCTCGCCGGCGCCGGGGGGGCCGGCGGACGCGC
>DATINR010000026.1:0-8955 GCA_035473995.1 Solirubrobacteraceae bacterium | reverse complement strand
CGGCCGTGCAGATCGGCGCCGTCGCGCTCGCCGTCCTGCTCGCCGTGATCCCGCGCCGCGCCGACGTCGTCGGCCTGGCAGCTGCCTGCGCCGTCGTGATCATCGCGCTGCAGCTCGGGATCGAACACTGGTTCTACCTGTACATCCCGTGGTTCTTCCCGCTCGTGCTGATCGCGCTGCTCGGGCGCTACGAGGCGCCGCTCAGGCGCGGGGAGGCGCAGCCGGCTTGGGCATCAGAACCTGCTCGATCGAGTCCGCCCGTAGTCGCTGTGAGCAGCTGACGAGCGCGCCCATCAGCCACGGGTCCTCTTCGGAGGTCTCGAAGCGCACGGGCATCTGCGTCAGGAGCGACTCGATCGCCTGCTCGCGCTTGACGCCGATCACGCCGCCGCGCGGCCCGGTCATGCCGACGTCTGTGATGTAGGCCGTGCCCTGCGGGAGCACGCGCGCGTCGGCCGTCGGCACGTGCGTGTGCGTGCCGAGCACGGCCGTCACGCGGCCGTCGAGGTGCCAGCCCATGGCGACCTTCTCGGAGGTGGCCTCGGCGTGCATGTCGACGAGCACGTGGTCGGCCTCGCCGACCTCGCCCAGCGCGACCTCGACCTCGGTGAAGGCCGAGCGCCCGGCGCGCAGGTAGAGGTTGCCGCTGAGGTTGACCACGCCGAGGCGTAGGCCGTCGCGCTCGATCACGCACGTGCCGTGGCCGGGCTGGCTGCGCAGGAAGTTCGCCGGGCGCACGATGCGCGGCTGCGAGTCGAGGTACGGGTAGATGTCCTTGCGGCGGTAGGTGTGGTTGCCCAGCGTGATCGCGTCGACGCCCTTGGCGAGCAGCTCGTCGGCGATCTTCGGCGTGATCCCGACCCCGCCGGCGACGTTCTCGGCGTTGACGACGACGAAGGTCGGCGCATAGCGCTCGCGCAGCAGGGGTAGGCAGTCCAGCAGCGTGCGACGTCCGAGCCCGCCGACGACGTCTCCGACGAACAGGATCCGCGCGGCTGCCGCCTGGTGCTCAGCCATACTCCGGCGATGATGGGAGGCATGTGAGCGAAGGCCCTGAGAAGGGCCCGGAGGCGCAGCCTCCGACGGGCGAGGAGAAACGGCTCGTCGACGAGTCACGCGCGCCGACGGCCCACGATGAGCCGGCGCGCGCGGTCATCCCGCGCTGGATCCAGCTGGCCGTGCTGCCGATCGCGATCCTGGCGGTTTGGGCGCTGTTGAGCGTCGCTGGGCAGGTGCTCGTGCTGTTCATCGTGGCAGGGCTCATCGCGCTGATCCTCAACCCGGCGGTCGCCTTTCTGCAGCGGCGCCGGCTCCCGCGAGGACTGGCCGTGCTCGCGGTCTACGTCGGATTCTTCCTCGCCCTGGGCGGGATCGGCTTCCTCGTGGCCAACCCTATCTCCAACCAGGTGCAGAAGTTCGCCAACAACCTGCCGCACCTGGTCGACGAAGCCAACGAAAACCTCGCCTCGCTGCAGGAAGAACTGAACGAAAACGGGATCCACGTCGAACTCGTCAAACAGGGCAAAACGGCGCTGCAGACGATTCAGGACAAAGTCGCCAAGAGCGCGACCAAGCTCGCCTCCTCGGGCGCCGGCATCCTCACCGAAGCGGCCGGCGCGATCTTCGACCTGGTGCTGATCTTCGTGCTGTCGGTGTACATGCTCTTGTACGGCGAGCAGATCGGCAGGCTCGCCAGACGGCTGATGCCCGACGGCGACGGCACCGATGCCGACGACTACCCGCACCTCGTGCAGCGCGCCGTCTCTCGCTATGTCGGCGGCCAGCTGCTGTTCAGCTTGATCATGGGCGCCTCGACTGGCGTGTCGCTGTGGATCTTCGGCACCGTCGGGCTGTTCCCGGACGGGAGCAAGTACGCGATCGCGTTCGCCGTGTTCTACGGCGTGATGGAGCTCGTCCCGTATATCGGCCCGATTCTCGGCGCCGCGCCGCCGGTGATCGTCGCGCTGTTCACGCACCCGATCGCGGCGGTCTGGCTCGTGATCCTGTTCATCGCGCTGCAGCAGCTCGAGGGCCACGTCGTCGCGCCGCAGGTGTTCGGCCATACCCTGCGGATCAACCCGATCCTCGTGATCTTCGCGCTGCTGCTCGGGCTGCACGTCGACGGGATCGTCGGGGCCCTGATCGCGCTGCCGATGCTCTCGGTCCTGCGCGAGACGGTCGTCTACCTGAGCAGGCACGTGACGCTCGAATCCTGGGATCGCTCGCGCGAGAGCCTGCTCTAGCGCCGTGAGCGGAGCGCCGGCAGAGCAGGCAGCCGAGCCGATCCTGCGCGTAGAGGGCCTCGGCAAGCGCTTCGGCGAGCGCGTGGCGCTGGACGGGGTGAGCTTCGAGCTGAACGCGGGCGAGCTCGTCGCCGTGGTCGGACCCAACGGCGCCGGCAAGACGACGCTCCTGTCGATCCTCGCCGGCGTGCAGAGCGCGAGCGCCGGCACCGTGAGCGGGCGTGCCACACACGGCGGTGCGCGTGAGATCGGATGGGCACCGCAGCAGGCAGCCGTGTACGGGCGGCTGACGGTGCGCGAGAACCTGCGCCTGTTCGCGCGCCTCGAGCGGGTCTCCGACGCGGACGCCGCCGTCGCGCGGATGCTCGAGCAGACGGGGCTTGCGCCGCGCGCCGCGGATCGCGTCGAAGACCTCTCCGGCGGCAACCGCCAGCGCGTCAACGTCGCGCTGGCGCTGCTCGCCGGTCCGCTCGTGCTCGCGCTCGACGAGCCGACCTCGGCGCTCGATCCCGCGCAACGCGCTCGCCTGTGGGATTTCGTCTCCTCGCTGGCCGCGCGGGGGAAGGGCGTGCTGTTCTCCACGCATCACCTCGGCGAGGTGCGGCGGTATGCCACGCGGGCGATCGTGCTGGTGGAGGGGGAGATGCTGTTCGACGGGGCGCCGGGGGAGCTGCTCGGGGCTGTTGAGGGCGAGGACGACGCTGAGGGCGCTTTCCTGAGGTTTCTTGCGGAGCGGGGGCGCTAGTGAACGGCATCCTGCCCCACCCTTATCCGCGACCAGCGTTGTTGTCCAACGGGGGTCTTGTAAACGGCATCCTGCCTTCTAGTCGAGCCGAGCTCCGCTTCTTGCTTCAACTTGTGACCGCTCCGCTCGCCACGACCGTTACATGGGCGGCCATCCGGGCCGCCTTGCTGCCCAGTCCTCGCCCAGTGCGTGTCCATGGCTTTAGGGGGCGCGCATGAGGGCGCTGCTGGTCAAGGACCTGTTGATCCTCAGGCGCTCGCGGTTGCTGGTGGGGGTGCTGGTGATCTACCCGATCGCGATTGCGCTGCTGATCGGGCTGGCGATCTCGCGCTCGCCGGGGAAGCCGAAGGTGGCGATCGTGGACGAGACGCCGCCGGGGCAGACGGTGAAGGTGGGCAGCGAACGGGTGCCGGTGAGCGAGTACGCAGAACAGCTCTTCGACCAGGTCCAGCCGCAACGCGCGTCGACCCGCGCCGAGGCGGTGCAGGAGCTCAAGTCGGGCAAGGTGCTGGCGGCGGTCGTGATCCCGCCGAACATCGCCGCTCGGCTCGGCTCGGGGCTGAAGCAGGGGCAGCTGGAAGTCCTCTACAACGGCAACGCGCTGGAGCAGTCGCTCGTGCAGGCACAGATCGAATCGGCGCTGGCGCAGGCCAATATCGGCTTCTCCGAACAGATCCAGCGGGCGGCTTCGCAGGCGATCGGCGCGCTCTTGAGCGGGCGCAACCTCGGCGTGCTCGGGGCACCCGATCTGATCGGCCTGGGACAGATCCCGTCGAAGCTGCACGGGGTGATCGCGCGGCTGCCGCCTGGGTCGGATCGTGCGGCGCTCGAACAGGTCTCGGCGTTCGCGAGCTTCGCGGCGAAAAACCTCGACCTGGCGAAGAACGTGCTCTCGACGATCGGCCAGCCGATCCAGGTGAAGACGACGCTGATCAGCGGCCGGCGCACGCCGCTGAACACATTCGCGGTGGTCGTCGCGGTGAGCATCTCGCTGATGTTCGTGTGCGTGCTGCTCGCCTCGGGCGGCGTGGCGCTCGAGCGCGAAGAGCATACGCTGGCGCGCCTGGCGCGCGGCCTCGTCTCGCGCGGTGGGCTGCTGGCCGAGAAGGCGCTGTTGGCGGCGGCCTGCTCGGCGGCGCTCGCGTTCGCGATGCTCGCCGGGATCAGCGCGTTCGTGGAGCTCGACTGGGGGCGCGTGGGGCTGTGGCTCGCGGCCCTGGCGCTCGGCGGCGCGGCGTTCGCGGCGTTGGGCGTGGCGATCGGAGCGCTTGCGCGTGAGGTGCGGGCGGCGTCGCTGCTGGCCTTCCTGCTGTCGCTGCCGCTTGCGTTCCTCGCGCTCGTGCCGAGCGGCGCGGTCGGCGCCGGCCTGAACGACGCGATCGAAGCGATCTCGTTCGTGTTCCCGTACAAGGCAGCGCTGCAGGCGCTCGACGCGGCCGTGAATGGGGCGTCGCCGTCGCTGCCGGGGCCACTCGCGCACCTGGCCGTGCTGGCAGTGGTGTTCGGGGCGCTGGCGCGCGTCGGGCTGCGCCGCGTGGACTGAAGCGTCGCCGCGCGGTCCAGGTCCGTGCACCGAAGCCCGAAATCTCTAACCTGGGAAGACGATGGCTTTCCCTGAGACGCGTATGCGCAGGCTGCGCGCATCGGCTTCGCTGCGCGGGCTCGTGCGCGAGACGGAGCTGAGCGCGGGACGCTTCGTGCTGCCGCTGTTCGTCTCGGAGACGGGGAGCGGCCGCGAGCCGATCGCGACGATGCCGGGCGTCGAGCGCCTTTCGGTGGCAGCGGCCGTCGAGGAGGCGCGTGCGGCGGCCGAGCTTGGGATCGCGGCGGTGATGCTGTTCGGCATCCCGGCCGAGAAGGACGAGCACGGCTCGGGCGCGTGGGAGGAGGAGGGGGTCGTGCAGCTGGCGACGGCGGCGATCAAGCGCGCGCATCCCGACCTCCTGGTGATCACGGACGTGTGCCTGTGCGAGTACACCGAGCACGGCCACTGCGGCGTGCTGCGCGAGGACGGATCGGTCGACAACGACGCGAGCGTAGAGCTGCTGGCGCGCACGGCGGTCAGCCAGGCGCGCGCGGGCGCGGACCTGGTGGCGCCGTCGGACATGATGGACGGGCGTGTACGCGAGATCCGTTCGGAGCTCGACGGCGAGGGGCTCTCGGACACGCCGATCCTGGCGTACTCGGCGAAGTTCGCATCAGCCTTCTACGGGCCGTTCCGCGACGCGGCCGGCTCGACGCCGGCGTTCGGCGACAGGCGCGCTTACCAGATGGACCCGGCCAACGGCGAGGAGGCGGTGCGCGAGGCGCTGCTGGACGTGCAGGAGGGGGCGGACATGGTGATGGTCAAGCCGGCGCTGGCCTACGGCGACGTGATCGCGTCGGTCAAGCAGGCCACGCGCCTGCCGGTGGCGGCGTACAACGTCAGCGGCGAGTATGCGATGGTCAAGGCGGCGGCCGCGGCGGGCTACGTCGACGAGCGCGCGACGGTGCTCGAGATCCTCACCTCGCTGCGCCGCGCGGGCGCGGAGACGGTGATCACCTACCACGCAAAGGACGCCGCCGAATGGCTGGCAGAGGAGCGCACATGACCGAGTCGGAGCCGACGATCGCCGAGCCGCCGGACGCGCTCGAGGCGGCCGAGGAGCCCTTGGCGGCCGTCGCGGACAGCACCCGCGCGGAGACGGCGACGCCGAAGCTGCGCAGCCGCAAGGACGGCGCGGCGATCCCGCTGGACGACGTGGATCGCAAGCTGCTCAACCTGATGCAGGGCAGCTTCCCGATCGCACCGCGACCGTACGAGCACGTGGCGTCGCTGGCTGGGGTGCCGGAAGCGCTCGTGATGGAGCGCGTGCAGCGCCTGCTCGACAAGCGCATCATCCGCCAGGTCACGCCGATCTTCGACACGCGCGCGCTCGGCTACTCCTCGATGCTGGTGGCGGCGAAGGTCGACCCGGAGCATCCGCATCGGGCGGCGGGGATCATCAACGAGCACCCGGGCGTGTCGCACAACTACCTGCGCAACCACGACTTCAACCTGTGGTTCACGATCGCCACGGAGCCGGACTCGAAGCTCGGGCTGCAGGGCACGCTCGAGGTGCTGGCGCGCGAGGCAGGGGCCGAGTCGGTGCGCCAGCTGCCGACGCTGAAGCTGTTCAAGATCCGCATGGACCTCGAAATGGAGGGCGACACGCAGGCGCTGGCGAGCGCGGTCGAGGCGAAAGAGCCGATCGAGCTCGACCCGCAGCCCTATGACGAGCGCGACATCGCGGTGATCCGCGCGCTGCAGGGCGACATGCCGGTGATCTCAGAGCCCTACGCGCCGGCGGCGGAGGAGCTGGGCATGACCCAGCAGGCCTTCCTCGACCACCTGGCGGGCATGCAGGAGCGCGGCATCCTGCGCCGCGTGGCGGCGATCCTCTACCACCGCCGCGCGGGCTTCTCGGCCAACGGCATGGGCGTGTGGCAGGTGCCCGACGAGCAGATCCCGGAGATCGGCCGGCGCATGGCGGCCGTGCGCGGCATCAGCCACTGCTACCAGCGCCCGACGTACGAGGACTGGCCGTACTCGGTCTTCACGATGGCCCACGGCCGCTCCAAGGAGGAGTGCGACGCGGTGCTCGACGCTATCGCCGAGCAGACGGGGATCCGCGAGCGCGCGACCCTCTACTCGTCGACGGAGTTCAAGAAGATCCGGCTGCTGTACTTCACGGACGAGTTCAAGGAGTGGGAGAGGAAGTATGGATAGGAGCGCCCTGTCGGGCGCTCTGATCGTGCTCGCGTAGCTCGATGGCCTCGCTCAAGGACACTCGCTCGGCGGAGGCCTATCGCCGCGCACTGGAGCTGCTGCCGGGCGGCGTCAACTCGCCGGTGCGCGCGATGCGCTCGATCGGCCGCGACCCGCTGTTCATCGCCCGCGGCGAAGGCGCGGAGCTGATCGACGTGGACGGCAACCGCTTCACCGACTACGTTTGCTCGTGGGGACCGCTGATCCACGGCCATGCCCACCCGGCGGTGCTCGAGGCGATCGCTGAGGCGGCGGCGAAGGGGACGAGCTTCGGCGCGCCGACGACCGGCGAGACGGCGCTGGCGGCGGAGGTGGCGGCACGGATGGAGAGCGTGGAGATGCTGCGGATGACCTCGTCGGGCACGGAGGCGTCGATGACGGCGATCCGCCTGGCCCGAGCGGCGACGGGACGCGAGCAGGTGCTGAAGTTCGCGGGCGCCTACCACGGGCACGTCGACGGGCTGCTTGCGCAGGCGGGCTCGGGACTGGCGACGCAGGCGCTGCCGGCGAGCCCGGGCGTGCCGGCGAGCGCGGCGGCGGGCACGGTGCTCGTGCCGTGGAACGACGCCGCCGCGCTGCGCGAGGCCACCGAGCGGCACGAGCTGGCGGCGATCCTGGCGGAGCCGCTGCCGGCGAACATGGGCCTGGTGCCGCCGAGCGAGGGCTTCCTCGAACTGCTGCGCGAGCGGGCCGACGCGACGGGCGCGCTGCTCGTGCTCGACGAGGTGATCTCGGGCTTTCGCGTGGCGCGTGGCGGCGCGCAGGAGCGCAGCGGCGTGCGCGCGGACCTGACGATCATGGGCAAGGTGATCGGCGGCGGGCTGCCGGCGGCGGCGCTCGGCGGCAAGGCCGAGCTGATGCGCATGCTCGCGCCGTCGGGCGAGGTCTATCAAGCGGGCACGCTGTCGGGCAACCCGCTCGCGGTGGCGGCCGGCCTGGCCACGCTCGCGCTGCTCGACGAAGCGGCATACGCCCGTCTTTCGGCCAGCACGGAGCGCCTCGCGGCAGGCCTGCGCGAGGCAGCACAGGACTTCCCGGTGTCGGTCGTCTCGGTCCCGGGGCTGTTGACGGTCTTCTTCGCCGAGCGCGAGCCGGCGAGCTTCGCCGACGCCCAGGCGTGCGACCTCGACGCATATGCGCAGTGGTGTCGCGAGCTGCTCTCGCGCGGCGTGTACCCGCCGCCGTCGCAGTTCGAGGCGTGGTTTCCCTCGCTGGCGCACTCGCCGGAGCAGATCGACCGCACGATCGAAGCGGCCGCGGCGGCTTTCACGGCGGTGCGCGAGGCGAAGGGGGCGCCCGCGTGAGACCACATGCCGCTGGGTTTTGGAGACCACCGTGCTAGCCGGCGCACCGCCGGTGCTCGAGCGCCTGCGGGCGCTGCTGCACGACGAGGGTGGGCTGATCGCGACGCTCGTCGGCGCCGACGGGGCCAGCGGCGTCAACGGCGGGAGCCCGGCGCGGATCGCGGCGAGCGGACCCCGCACGGAGCCCCAAGCCGAGCAGTACGAGCTGCTCGTGGAGGCGATCTACGAGGGTTACCTGCTGCACTACGGCGCGCCGCGCGTGGTGCGCGCGGCAGACGCCGACCTGCGCGTGCTCGCGGGAGACAGGCTGTACGCGATCGGGCTGGCGCGCCTGGTCGAGCTGGGCGACACGGGCGCGGTGGCCGAGTTGGCGGACACGATCACGCTGAGCGCGCTCGCGCAGGGCGCCGGCGACACGGCGCTGGCGGAGGCCGTGTGGATGGCCGGGGCACGCGCCGTGGGCTGGGGTTCGAGCGCGGTCCACGCCCGCGCGAAGGATCTCGTCGCGGGCGGATCGCCGGAGGCGTTCGAGGCGATGCGCACAAGCGCGCTGGGCGCTGCGGCCACGCCCTGAATCTCGCCTCGATATTGTTCGCGGTCGGTGTCCGACAAGCATTCAAAGCACAAGTCCAAATACACCGTCGACCGTCTGATCCCGGGCGCCTTCGAGGGCGAGACGGTGACGCGCAGGCGTTTCATGACGGGTTCGGCGCACACGGCCGGCGCGATCGCGGCCGGCGCGTTCGCGCTGCCGGCGCTCGGCTTCGCGCTGGGGCCGATCTTCAAGAGCACGCCGCACCACTGGGAGACGGTCGGCAAGGAGTCGGACTTCAACGAAGACAACTACGTGCCGGTCACGTTCACGCTGACGGCGGG
>DATINR010000025.1:0-7296 GCA_035473995.1 Solirubrobacteraceae bacterium | reverse complement strand
AGATCGATCCCGGCATGCGCTCGAAGGCGAAGATGATCAACTACGGGATCGTCTACGGGCTCTCGGACTTCGGCCTCGCCGACCGCCTGAACATCCCGCGCGAGGAGGCCAAGGAGTTCATCGACACCTACCTCGAGCGCTTCCCGCGCGTCGCCGCGTTCATGGCCGAGACGATCGAGCGCGCCAAGGAGCAGAGCTACGTGACGACGCTGTGGGGCCGGCGCCGTCAGATCCCCGAGCTGCAGGCGCGCAACTACCAGGTGCGGATGCTCGGCGAGCGGCTCGCCGTCAACACCGTGATCCAGGGCACGGCCGCCGACATCATCAAGCTCGCGATGGTGCGCACGCACGCGGCGCTCGCCGAGTCAGACCTGAGCACGCGGCTGCTGCTGACGATCCACGACGAGCTGCTGTTCGAAGGCCCGCCCGAGGAGGCCGACGCGGCGAAGGCGCTGATCGAGCGGGAGATGTGCGGCGTGTGGGAGCACGACCCGCCGCTCGCCGTGGACGCCGGCGTCGGGCGCAACTGGCTGGAGGCCAAGTGAGCCACGAGCATGGCGCGAGCCCGGGGTCCGCGTGAGCCGCTTCCTCGCCGTGCTGCTCGCGGCCGGTGCCGGCGGCCTCGTCGGCATGCAGGCCCCGGTCAACTCGCGCCTGGGCAAGAGCGTCGGCTCGTTCGAGGCCGCGACCTTCTCGTTCCTCGTCGGCACGGTCGCGCTCGTGCTGATCCTGCTCGTCGCGCGCGGCGGCGTCGGCGGCATCGGCCAGATCGGGCGCGTGCCGTGGTGGGGCCTCGTCGGCGGCTTGCTCGGCGCCGTCTACGTGACCGTCGCGCTGATCGCCGTGCGCACGCTCGGCGCGACCGGCCTGACGGCCGCCGTGATCGCAGGCCAGCTCGCTATCTCGCTGGTGATCGACCGCCTCGGGCTGCTCGGCGTCGCCAAGCACGGCGTCGGCGTGGGGCGGATCCTCGGCGTCGTGCTGCTCGTCGCAGGCGTCGCGCTGATCGTGCGGAAGTGAGCGCGTAGCGCGAACGGTCAAGCGAGGCCGGAGGCCGAGCATCATGTTCGGGACGCGGGGCTGGATGCCTCCTCGCGGAGGATTCTTTCGCTACCCGAGCGCGGCCTCGAACCCTTCGCGCCAGCTCGCGTAGCGCGGGCTCCAGCCGAGCTCGCGCTTGGCAAGTGCGTTCGAGGCGCCCTGCGCCTCGGTCATGATCGCCACGCCGTAGCTGCCGGCGAGCGCCCGCGCGAGCAGCGCCGGGACTTTGCGCGGCCTGCTCGCGCCGAGCCCGCGCGCGAGCGCCGGGATCCACTCGGCCACGCGCGCGGGCTCGTCGTCGACGACGTTGAACGCCCCCGGCTTGTTCGCGCCGAGCGCCGCCACCGTCGCGGCGGCTGCGTCGTCGACGTGGACGAACGACCACACGCCGGCGCCGGAGCCGACGATCGGCAGGCGACCGCGGGCGACTTCGCGTCCGGTCGAGCCCTCGCGCGAGATCGCGCTGCCGGGGCCGTAGAAGTAGCCGTAGCGCAGCACGGTGCCGCCGGCGTCGAGCACGGTGCGCTCGAGCGAGACGAGCGCCTCGGCAGAACGCTTGACCGGTCCCGGCGCCTGCGCCTCGCGCAGCAGCGGGTCGCCCTCTACGTGCACCGTGCCGGGCGGGCCGGGGGCGTAGAAGAAGGCGACGCTCTGGGCGATCAGGCGCGTGACGCCGGCCGCCGTCGCCGCGGCGACGAGGTTGGCCGTGCCCTCCCGGCGCAGGCGGTCGTTCGTCGCGAAGTCGCGCTGCATCTTGCGCGGGTCGATCCGCGACGGGATCGACGTGAGCTGATGGATCACCGCATCGGGGCGGGCCTCTGCGACGACGCGCGTCAGCGCGTCTTCGTCGAACGCGTCGGCGACGACGGCCTCGGCGCCGGCCGCGCGCAGTTGCCCGACGCGCTCGGGCGAGCGCGTCATGCCGGTCACCTCGTGGCCTTCGGCGAGCAGCAGCGGCAGCAGCCGGCGTCCGATCACGCCGGTCGCGCCGGCAAGGAAGACCCTCATGCGGCTGTCAGCTGCCGCTCGCTCGCGCTCTCGGGCACGGCGCAGACCATCCCCTCGCTGAAGCCGGCCGGGGTCATCTCGAAGGCGCTGTTGAAGCGCGCGCGCATGTTCTCCAGCGCGATCACGTTCGTCAGCTCGACCAGCTGGCGCTCGTCGAAGTGCTCGCGCAGGGAGGCGAACAGCTCGTCGGAGACGCGCGCCGGCGTGCGACTGATCGCGCTCGCGTAGTCGAGCACGAGCTTCTCCAGCTCGGAGAACTCGTCGCTCTCGCGATAGCGGGGGAGGGCGAGCAGCTGCGCCTCGGTGATGCCCGCTTCGCGTGCGATCGAGGAGGCGATGTCGCAGCAGAACTCGCAGTTGACGATTGCCGCGGCCTTCGTCTCGGCGAGCGCCTTCAGCCGCTCCTCGACGCGGTGCTCCTTCGCCGTGGCCTTCTCGTAGGCGCCGTAGCCGACGAGCAGCCGCGGCGCGTAGGCGTAGACCCCGACCGGATCGACGTTGCGACCGAGGTCGCGGCGGCTGGCGCCGTAGGTCCACCTGACGAGCGGGTGCGCCTTGCGCTTGGGGAGCGGTTCGATTCTGGTCATCGCTGAACCTCCGGGGGTCGGGTTGACTCGCGTGTGAGCCACGCCAGCGCCGCAGTGGTGAGCGCCAGCGAGGCGAAGTCGAACGGGCCGATCCAGTGCGGGTGGGCGGCGCCGATGTCGGCGAGGTGGTTGAGCGCGTGCAGTGCGAACTGCAGCGTCACGCAGAAGAGCACCGGCGTGCGCCAGGCCGGGCGCCGGTAGGCGATCAGCAGCGACACGCCGAAGGCGAGGTTGAACGTCGCCGTGTCGCGCAGGTAGTGGTCGTTCTGCGTGCCGAACGGGCCGATGCTCGAGAAGAACGTGTGCGGCGCGAAGATCATCAGCGCGGCGATCGCGAAGTGGTAGGCGGCGATCGCGAGCAGGCCGACGTCGAGCACCGACATGCCGGGCACCGCGGGGGTGGCTTCCGGCGCCGGCAGGCCGCTCGGCTTGGGCGTCTCTTCGGCGGTTGACATGCCCGCTACTCTAGCCCAGAGGTGGTTCCCAAACAGTTACCAGTCTAATGACAGAATCGGGTACCAGTTATGGCCCGGAGCTGCTCGTCCGCCTGCGCGGCGGGCGTCGCCGGGCGCAGCTCGAGGACCGCCTGCGCGAGCTCGTGCGCGACGGCACGCTCGCGGCCGGCAGCCGGATGCCGTCCTCGCGCGCGCTGGCCGGCGACCTCGGCGTCTCGCGCCGACTGGTCGTCGACGCCTACGCCCAGCTGCTCGCCGAGGGCTACCTCGTCGCGCGCCGCGGCGCCGGCACCTACGTCGCGGACGCCGGGACCGTTCAGGACGCGGCACCGGCGCCGGTGCCGGCCAGCGCGCTGCAGTTCGACTTCTTCCCGGGCGCCCCCGACCTCTCAGCCTTCCCGCGCGCGCTGTGGCTGAGCGCGACGCGAGAGGTGCTGCGCACGGCGCCCGACATCGCGTTCGCCTACCCCGATGCGCGCGGCGCGCCGGCGCTGCGCCACGCGCTGAGCGTCTACCTGCGCCGCGTGCGCGGCGTCGCCGTCGATCCCGAGACGGTCGTCGTCTGCGCAGGCGCGACACAGGGGCTAGCGCTGCTCGGACGCGCGCTCGTGCGAGAGGGCGTCGAGGCGATCGACGTCGAGGATCCCGGCCTGCCCCCGCACAGAGCCGTGCTCGACTACGCCGGCCTGCGCGTGCGCGGTGCGGGTGTGGACGAGCACGGGCTCGACGTCTCCTCGCTGCGCTCGCCGGTCGTGCTCTGCACGCCGGCGCACCAGTGCCCGACGGGCGTGGTGCTCTCGCCGCAGCGCCGCGGCGAGCTCGTGCGCTGGGCGCGCGACGGCGGTCTGGTGATCGAGGACGACTACGACGCCGAGTTCCGCTACGACCGCGCCCCGCTGGCGGCGCTGCAGGGTCTCGCGCCGGACCGCGTCGTCTACCTGGGGACCGTCTCCAAGACGCTCGCGCCCGGCCTGCGCCTCGGCTGGCTGATCGTGCCGCCATCCTTGAGCGACGCCGTCGTGCAGGCCAAGGCGCTCGACGACCTCGGCTGCTCGGTGCTCGAGCAGCTGGTGCTCGCGCGGCTGCTCGAGACCTCCGCCTACGACCGCCACCTGCGCAAGGCGCGGCGGCGCAACCGCGCGCGGCGCGACGCGCTGATCGAGGCTGTGGCGCGCGAGCTGCCGGGAGCCCACGTGAGCGGCGTCTCGGCCGGGCTGCACGCGCTCGTGCGCCTGCCGCGGGCGGTCGAGCTGCAGGCGCTGCTCGCAGAGACCGCCGCGCAGTCGCTCGGCATCTACCCGCTCAACTTGCACCGGATCGACCCGGGAGGCGGGGTGGAGGCGCTCGTGATGGGCTATGCCAACCTGTCCGAGCCGGCGATCGCCGAGGGCGTGCGGCGGCTCGCCGGCGTGCTCGAGGAGCTCTGAGGTCATGCTCGCCGACGCCTGGGTTCGCGCAAAGGAGCCTCGTCGATGACATCCCAACCGAAAGACGAGGCACCGCAGCCGACGGTCCCCGCTCGCGCGAGCGCGCGTCCGGTGCCGCACCGCCGCCTGCCGGGCGCTCTGTTCAGCGCGCGCATGGCGGCACGCACGGCGCCGCGCGGGGCACGCGAGATCGTCGATGTGCCGCGCAGCGGCGCGGTCGAGCAGGTGGCCGCCCACAAGCGCGCGCTGCTCGTCACCTACCGGCGCGACGGAACGCCCGTGCCGACGCCCGTCTGGGCTGCGCCCGGCGGCGGGCGCCTGTATGTGCGCAGCGAGCGCGACGCGGGCAAGCTCAAGCGGCTGCACAACGACGCGCGCCTGCTCGTCGCGCCGTGCACGGTGCGCGGCAAGCCGCTCGGCGCGCCGCTGGAGGCGCGCGCGAGAATGCTCGCGCCGGCCGAGGAGGCCGTCGCCGAGCGGGCGCTGGCCGCGCGCTACGGCTTCGGCCGCGAGCTGTTCGAGCGCACGATGGACCTGCTGCGCGTCGACATGTGCTTCCTCGAGATCACGCCGGGAGCCTGGGAGGACTAGACCGAGGCCGGCGCGTTGGCCGACAGCGCGGTCAGGCGCGAGCGCGTCAGCGCGCGCGGCCCGTCGGCTACGAAGTTGGGCGGCGCGATGTCGAGATAGCGGTCGAACACCCAGCCGCACAGCCGCCGGTTCTCGAAGCAGCGCACGACCGCGGTCAGCGAGCGGCTCGGCGTGATCTGCCCGACGGCCTGCTGCACGCGCAGCATCCAGTCGAACTTGCGCGTGTGCGCGGCAGAGAAGGCGCCGTAGCGCTGCAGCGCCTGCTCGCGCGTGCGCCGGCCCTCGACGACCGCGCGCAGCTCGCGTCCGCAGGCGAGGCCGAAGTACAGCGCCGTGCGGATTCCCTCGGCGGTCAATGGGAGACAGTGCCCGGCCGAGTCGCCGACGAAGAAGATGCCTTCCTCGACGGCCGCGCGCAGCTTGTGCGGGATCCAGTTGCCCTGGTAGCGCTCGGCGGGCAGGCCGAGGTCGTGCGCGAGCTCGACCGTCGGCTGCTTGACGTGGTGCGAGGGCCAGAAGGAGCCGACGCCGACGCGCAGCTCGCCGTCGGCGGGGAAGCTCCACGAGTAGCCGGCGCGTACGTAGCGCGGATCGACCCACAGCTCCATCTCCTGCCCGTCGCCGTGCGGATGGACCTCGAGGCCACGCGAGAGGCGCGCATTGGGTGGCTGGATCGTCGGGCCGTTGGAGAGCACGCGGCGCCAGCCGAGGCCGTCGACGATCAGCGGCGCGCGCAGCGGGCCGCGATCGGTGATCACGGTGTCGCCTTCGCGGCCCGTGATCGTCGCCGTCTCGAACTCCAGCTCGCCGTCGTCGGCCTGCGCCCAGAGCAGCGCGCACAGCTCGCGGTAGTCGAACGTCGAGAACGACCAAGGCAGCGACCAGCGCGAGGTGTGAAACGGCGTGTGCACGACGAGCTCGTCGAAGGTCTGGCGGTGGGAGTCCTGCAGCTCCATCGCGTTCAGCCAGCGTGTCGGCATCGCGCAGGCAGAGGTCTGGCGCTCGCCGATCTCATAGCGGTCGACCACGAGCACGCGCGCTCCCGCGCCCGCCAGCTCGCGGGCGATCGCCAGCCCGGCGAAGCTCGCGCCGCACACCAAGACGTCGCAGTCTCGCTCCAGCGGCGTGCGCGCCGCCCCCCGCGTCGTCGCTCGAACAGGCATCTGCGCGTCAATGATACGGACGACTGCACTGTGGCTGCGCTAGGCTTCGCCGGTGCAAACGGTGATGGAGAATCCTCAAGCTCGCGTGGTCGAGGGGTCGAACGGCCTCCTGCTGGAGATCGACGGCGCGATCGTGCCCAACTACGAGGCGACGTTCCGCACGATCGAGGAGGGCGAGGTGGTCACCGGCCACGTCGTCCGGATCGACAAGGACGAGGTGCTCGTCGACATCGGTTACAAGTCCGAGGGCGTCATCCCGGCCAACGAGCTGTCGATCCGCAAGTCGGTCGATCCCAAAGACGAGGTGCACCTCGGCGAGGAGGTCGACGCGATCGTCATGACCAAGGAGGACCAGGACGGTCGCCTGATCATGTCGAAGAAGCGCGCGCGTTTCGAGAAAGCCTGGAAACGCATCGAAACCGCGGCCGAGTCGGGCGAGCCGGTCGAGGGCACCGTGATCGAGGTGGTCAAGGGCGGGCTGATCATCGACCTCGGCGTGCGTGGCTTCCTGCCGGCCTCGCTCGTGGACATCCGCCGCGTGCCGAACCTCGACGAGTACATGGGCACGAAGATCGAGACGAAGGTGATCGAGCTCAACCGCTCGCGCAACAACGTCGTGCTCTCGCGCCGCGCGGTGCTCGAGGAGGAGCGCAAGGAGGTCCGCCAGCAGATCCTCGACCGCCTGCAGCCGGGCCTCGTCGTCGAGGGCCAGATCTCGAACATCGTCGACTTCGGTGCGTTCGTCGACCTCGACGGGATCGACGGCCTGATCCACATCTCAGAGCTTTCCTGGTCGCACGTGAACCACCCGAGCGAGATCCTCTCGATCGGCGACACGGTGAAGGTGAAGGTGCTCGACATCGACCGCGACCGCCAGCGCATCTCGCTGGGCCTGAAGCAGACCCAGGAGGACCCGTGGCAGCGGATCGTCGACACCTACAACGTCGGCGACGAGCTCGAGGGCAAGGTCACGAAGGTCGTCACGTTCGGCGCCTTCGTTGAGATCCTCGACGGCGTTGAGGGG
>DATINR010000024.1:0-4550 GCA_035473995.1 Solirubrobacteraceae bacterium | reverse complement strand
GGGTCCTCTGCGCGGGAGATCGCCGAGGCGGCCATCACGGCGTCGCAGCCGAGCTCCATCGCGAGCGCCGCGTCAGAGGCCGTACCGACGCCGGCGTCGAGCACGAGCGGCACGTCGACGGCTTCGCGGATCAGCGTGAGGTTGTAGGGGTTGCGGATGCCCATGCCGCTGCCGATCGGCGAGCCGAGCGGCATCACGGCGGCGCAGCCGACGTCGACCAGCCGCCGCGCGAGCACGGGGTCGTCGGTCGTGTACGGGAGCACGACGAAGCCCTCGTCGACGAGCTGCTCGGCGGCGCGCAGCAGCTCGGGCGCGTCGGGCAGCAGCGTGTCCTCGTCGCCGATCACCTCGAGCTTGATCCAGTCCGTCTGAAACGCCTCGCGCGCCAGGCGCGCCGTGAGCACCGCGTCGCGTGCCGTGAAGCAGCCGGCCGTGTTCGGCAGCAGCTCGACGCCGGCCTCCGCGAGCACGTCGATCAGCGAGCCGCGTGAAGCCGGGTCGACACGGCGCAGCGCCACTGTGACGAGCTCCGAGCCGCTCGCCGCGATCGCCTCGGCCATGATCGCCAGCGACGGGAAGCCGCCCGTGCCGAGCAACAGGCGCGAATGCAGCGTGCGCCCCGCGATCGTCAGCTCCTTCGATGCCGTGTCGAGCGCCTCGTGCATGCCGCGCATCATCCTCCCTGCATCGCCGTCAGCACCTCGACGCGCGCATGCTCGGCGAGCGCGAACGAGCGCCACTGCGCGCGCGGCACGACCTCACCGTCTACGGCCACCGCGACGCCGCGCGCCTCCGGCGAGAGCTCGAGCCGCGCGAGCACCGCCGCGACGGTCTCGCCGGGGGACACGTCGCAGTCCTCGCCGTTGAGCCTGATCACGCGTGCACCGCCTCGGCAGGGCTCGGCGTCTCGGCGGAGGCTCCGGCGAAGCGGCGCGGGTCGCACGCGTCCAGCAGCGCGCGCTCGCGCGCATCGATCCGCTCGCCGCACAGCAGCTTCGCGCCGAGCTCAGCCGTCAGCGGCGCCAGCAGGATGCCGTTGCGGTGATGGCCGGTCGCCAGCGTCAGCCCCTCCGGCGAGCCGGCGCCGATCGCGGGGGCGTTGTCGGGCATCCCCGGACGCAGTCCCACGCACAGCTCCTCGATCTTCAGCTCGCGCACGCCCGGCACGACCTCGTGCGCCTCGCGCAGCAGCTCGTACACGCCGCCGGCGTCGGGCTCGACGTCGAAGCCGCGCTCCTCGACGCTCGCGCCGAGCACGTAGCGCCCGTCGGCGCGTGGCACGACGTAGCCGCCCTCGAAGCGGATCACCCTGCTCAAGAGGCCCGGGCCGGCCGGATCGCGCAGGCGCAGCAGCTGGCCGCGCACCGGGCGCACCGGAACGGTTGCGCCCGGGCGAGCGTTGTCGAGCTCGGCGCCGGCGACCTGCGCGCTCCACGCTCCCGCCGCGAGCACGACCTGGCCGGCGGCGATCGTCTCCCCACCGGCCAGCGTGACCCCGGCGACACGTCCCGCATCGGCCTCGACTCGCTCGACGCACGCCTGCTCGCGCAGCTGCACGCCCGAGGCTTCACACGCCGCGCGCAGGGCTGCCAGGACGGCCCGCGGGTCGACCGAGTGATCGTCCGGCGCTTCCAGCGCGAGGCGCGTGCTCGGCGACAGCGCCGGCTCGCGCTCGCGCGCCTCGCTGCCGCGCAGCCTGCTCGTCGCCAGCCCGAGCCCGTCGCGGAAGGCGACCTGGCGCTCGAGCTCGCGAGCCTCGTCCTCGTCGCGCGCCAGCATCAGCGTGCCCGTTCGCAACAGGCCGACGTCGATGCCCGAGGCGACCTGGAGCTGCTCGGCGAAGGACGGCCACAGCTCGGCCGAGCGCAGGCCGAGCTCGAGCACGCGCCGTCCGGCCTCGCCGAACTCTGCCTCGGCCACGGGCGCGAGCATCCCGGCGGCGACCCGCGAGGTGCCGCTGCCGAGCGTGTCGCGCTCGAGCACGGTCACCGACATCCCGCGCTCGCGCGCGCGCCACGCCAGCGACAGCCCGATCACGCCGCCGCCGATCACCAGCACGTCGCGCGAGCCGCTGAGATTGGCCATACGTTGATGCTAGCCCCGATCCGCGGTGCGCAATCCCCGGCGGGCGGGGCGTTTACGAGCCACGCGCGATGTCGCGCCTGCGAGACTGCACCGCGATGCCCGCAGTTGACATCGGCTCCGAGCGCCGTGAGCGGCTGGCCGCCGCGCGGCTCTATCTCGTGTGCGACGCCAACCCCGGCGGGCGCGCGCTGCCCGAGGTGATCCGCCCGGCGATCGCCGGCGGCGTCGACGTCGTGCAGCTGCGCGACAAGGAGCTCGGCGACGAAGAGCTCGTCGCCGTCGCCAACGCCGCGCGAGCCCTGTGCGAGCGCCTCGGCGCGCTGTTGATCGTCAACGACCGGCCGCTCGTCGCGCGCGAGTCCGGCGCCGACGGCCTGCACGTCGGCCAGGACGACATGGCCGTCGCCGAGGCGCGCGCGATCGTCGGCCCGGACCTCTTGCTGGGCCTGTCCACGCACGCGCCCGGCGAGATCGACGCAGCCACGCCGGCGGCCGACGACGGCACGCCGCTGGTCGACTACATCGGCGTCGGCCCCGTGCACGAGACGCCGACCAAGGCAGGGCGCCCGGCGGTCGGAGTCGAGCTGGTCGAGTACGCCGCCGGGCACGCCGCCGTGCCGTTCTTCGCGATCGGCGGCCTGGACCCCTCGAACGCGCGCGAGGTGCTCGACGCCGGCGCCACGCGCGTCGTCGTGCTGCGCGCGATCGCCGATGCCGAGGACCCGCAGGCGGCCGCCGAAGCGCTGCGCAAGCAGCTCGACGAGCGCTCCTGAGGACCGCATGCCGGGCACAGGCACAAGCGACCGACCCCCCGAGGACAGCGACCGTCGCCCGCGCGTGCCGCGCGGCGAACGCGACGAGCTGGCACGCGCCGCGCTCAGCCCGCTCGGCGAGCGCGAGTGGCCGACGTCGCTGCGGATCGCCATCGGCGTGTGCCTCGTGCTCGCCGTCGGCGTGATCGCCGGCGCCGCCAGCGTCCACGACCTCAGCAGGCACGGCGGCTCGCTGCCCGGCGCCGCACTGCTCGCCGTCGTGCTCGTGCTGCTCGCCCAGGGCATGTACAGGCGGCGCTACTGGGCCGTGCTCGGCTTCGAGGCGCTGCTCGCCTTCCAGATCATCGTCACCTCGCTCGCGCTCGTCGTCGCCTCGACGCTGCTCGCCGCCGCGATCTGCCTGCTCAGCGTGCTGCTCGGCGGCTGGCTGTTCTGGAAGCTCATCCGCGTGATGGGTCGGGTGCAGGCCGGGGAGCGCGAGGCGCTTCGATAGGCTCAGGCCGGATGGCTGAGAACACCTACGACTGCATCGTCATCGGCTCCGGGCCGGGCGGCTACGTGGCCGCGATCCGCGCCGCGCAGCTCGGCAAAAAGACGGCCGTCGTCGAGCGCGACAAGCTCGGCGGGCGCTGCCTGAACTACGCCTGCATCCCCGCCAAGGCCGTGCTGCGCTCGGCCGATCTGCTCAGCGAGATCCGCGAGGCCGGCGAGTACGGGCTGAAGGTCTCGGACGTGAGCGTCGACTTCGCCGGCGTGCAGGCGCGGCGCGAGAAAGTCGTCAACACGCTGACCTCCGGCGTCGGCGGGCTGTTCAAGAAAGACAAGATCGACGTGATCGAGGGCGACGCCGCGTTGAACGCCGACGGGCACGTCGTCGTCGGCGAGAACGTCTACGAAGCTGCCACCGTGATCCTCGCAACCGGCTCCGTCCCCCGCTCGCTCCCGGGCGTCGAGTTCGGCGAGCGCATCATCGGCACCGAGCAGGCGTGGGCGCTCAGCGAGCTGCCCGCCCGCCTCGCCGTCGTCGGCGCCGGCGCCTCCGGCGCCGAGATCGCCTCCGGCTACGCCCGCCTCGGCTCGGAGGTGCGGCTGATAGAGGCGCTCGACCGCGTGCTGCCGACCGAGGACGTCGACGTCTCGCGCCGCGTCGAGCGCGGCTTCAAGCGCCAGGGCGTCAACGTTCACACGGGCGACCCGATCGCCGACGTCAAGAGCGGCGAGAAGAGCGTCACGTTCACGCACGGCGAGGACGCAGGGCTCGAGGTCGACTATCTCGTGATCGCCGCCGGCCGCGGCGCCGACGTCGACGGGCTCGGCCTGGCCGAGGCCGGCGTCGAGCTCGATACCCCGTCCGGGGCACAGGGCGGCAGCGGCCTGGTGAAGGTCGACGGCGCGATGCGCACGAGCCGGACCGGCGTATACGCGATCGGCGACCTCGTCCCGGGTCCCGCGCTCGCGCACAAGGCGTCCGACGAGGGCATCATCGCCGCCGAGGACTCGGCCGGCCTCGATACCCACCCGATCGCCTACGCCGACATCCCGCGCGCGACGTTCTGCACGCCCAACGTCGGCTCCTTCGGGCTGACCGAGGAGCAGGCTCGCGAGCAGGGCTATGACGTGGTCGTCGGCAAAGTGCAGTACGGCGCCGTCGGCGGCGGCGTCGTCTACGGCGACACCGGCGGCATGATCAAG
>DATINR010000023.1:0-24153 GCA_035473995.1 Solirubrobacteraceae bacterium | reverse complement strand
GTCGAGGGATTGATTTTCTTCTCGACGGCGGCGTCCGGGACCTCCTTCACCAGGACGCATATCTTCATTCTCAGGTAACTCCTTGGGGTCTGTTGGCCGCGATTCTACTCCGTTGCCCGGTTGACTGACGAGTCAATCAGGTGTGGGCGGCGGTTGCCTCGCGGATGAAATCCACGATCGCCTGCGTGGGCGCGCCCGGAGTAAAGACCTCCGCGACGCCCAGATCCTTCAGCTCCGGGATGTCCTCCGCCGGGATCGTCCCGCCGACGGTCACCACGACATCGTCGATGTCCTGCTCGCGCAGTAGCGCGACGATGCGCGGCACGAGCGTCATGTGCGCACCCGAGAGGATCGAGAGCCCGACGGCGTCGGCGTCCTCCTGAATCACCGTCTCGACGATCTGCTCCGGCGTCTGATGCAGGCCGGTGTAGATCACCTCCATGCCGGCGTCACGCAGCGCGCGGGCGATGATCTTCGCGCCGCGGTCGTGCCCGTCGAGCCCGGGCTTGGCGACGACGACGCGGATCTTGCCTTGGGTCGGGCTGGACATCTCTCCCCGTCAGCCTATGCGTGCGGGCCATCGCGCGCTGCCACGTGCCGCTCGCGCGCCCGAGCGCGGCGCGCGCACCGCTCGCCCGAGCCCGCCCAGCGCAGCCACAGCGCCAAGCGCCGCGAGCACCTTCAGCCGCTGGCCGAGCCGGTCGAGATGCAGCACCTCCCAGCCCTCGTCGAGCGCGATGCGGCGCAGCTCTGCGTCGGGATTGACGACCACCGGCTGCCCCACGGCGCGCAGCATCGGCAGGTCCGACTCGGAGTCCGAGTAGGCGTGCGACGCCGACAGGTCGATCCCCTCGCGCGCTGCCAGCTCCTGCATCGAGATGACCTTCCCCTCGCGGTAGTTGAACGGGCCCGCGGGGCGGCCGGTGTAGCGGCCATCGACGATCTCCGAGCGCGAACCGAGCCCGCCGTCGAAGGCGAGCACGTGCGCGAGCAGATCGGCCATCTCCTGCGAGGCCGCCGTGAGGATGTAGACGGGCACGCCCGCGTCCTGATGCGCATAGGCGCGCTGCAGCATCTGCGGGTACAGCCGCGGCAGCACGCCGGCGAGCACGCGCGGCGAGAGCCGCTGCAGATCGCGCACCGGCACCCCCGCGATCATCTCCCCCACGCGCTTGCGCACGTCGTCGGCGCGATCGTCGGTCGACCCGCGCAGGCGGAAACGAAGATTCTCGTACAGGTCGCGCACCAAGCGCGAGCGCGAGATCATCCCCGTCTCATACGCCGCACGAGCGAAGAAGACGCCCGAGGAGCCTGCCATCAGCGTCTTGTCGAGATCGAAGAAGGCGGCCGGCCTCGGCCCCCGGCCGTTGCCGCTCACGACTACCTCAGACCTTGAGGATGACCGCGTCGCCCTGACCGCCGCCCGAGCAGATCGCGGCGCAGCCGTAGCCGCCGCCGCGCCTGCGCAGCTCGTGCACGATCGCCCCGAGGATGCGCGCGCCGGAGGCGCCGATCGGGTGTCCCAGCGCGACGGCGCCGCCGTTGACGTTGACGCGGTCCTCGTCGATCCCGAGCATGCGGATCGAGTTCAGCGTGACCGAGGCGAACGCCTCGTTGATCTCCCACAGGTCGATGTCGCCCGGCTGCAGGCCGGCCTTCTCGAGCGCCTTCTTGGCCGCGCTCGCCGGCGTCGTCGCGAGGTAGGCGAAGTCGTTGGCGCTCTGAGCGTGCGCGACGATCTCGGCGAGCGCCTCCTTGCCGTTGGCCTGCGCCCACTCGTCGGACGACAGCACCAGCGCACCGCCGCCGTCGTTGACACCGGGCGAGTTGCCTGCCGTGTGCGAGCCCTCCTTGCCGACCAGCCCTGGAAGTTTGGCGAGCGCCTCGAGCGAGCTTTCGCGACGGGGCCCCTCGTCGACCTCGACGACCGTGTCTCCCTTGCGCCCCTTGACGGTCACCGAAACGGTCTCCTCGGCCATCCGCCCGTCGTCGATCGCCGCCAGCGCACGTTCGTGCGAGCGCAGCGCCCAGCGGTCGAGGTCGGCCCGTGTCATCTCGAGCTCCTCGCCGATCTCGGTCGCCTCGACGAACATCTGCTTGCCCGAGAACGGGTTGGTCAGGCCGTCGTGAACCATCGCGTCGAGCATCTTGGCGTCGCCCATGCGGTAGCCGAAGCGGGCCTGCGGCAGCAGATAGGGCGCCTTGGACATCGACTCCATGCCGCCGCCGACGCCGACCTCGACGTCCCCGGCGCGGATCGCCTGGTCGAGCAGGACCGACGCACGCAACCCGGAGGCGCAAACCTTGTTGATCGTCTCCGAGGAGACCTCCTTGGGAATCCCCGCCTTGATCTGGGCCTGGCGCGAGGGGATCTGTCCCTGGCCGGCCTGCAGAACCTGGCCCATGATCACGTGCTGGACCTGCTCGGGCTCGACCGCTGAGCGCTCGAGCGCCGCTTCGATCGCGGTGCTGCCGAGCTCGGTGGCGTCGAGTGTCGAGAGCCCACCGCCCATCTTGCCGATCGGGGTGCGCGCGCTGCCGAGG
Organism: Solirubrobacteraceae bacterium; assembly: GCA_035473995.1. Lineage (GTDB taxonomy): Bacteria > Actinomycetota > Thermoleophilia > Solirubrobacterales > Solirubrobacteraceae > Palsa-744. Next base: position 21,609 of record DATINR010000023.1, on the reverse strand, counting down.
ATCACGGTCTTGGGCATGGGAACAGGGGTCTCCAGTGGTCGATGGGAAAAGTTCGCTTGGGAGGACGGCAATGCTAGCGATCCGGCTATCGTGCTCGGCCGATGCAGGTCTCCGCGACAACGCAGCCGGCTGGCTCCACCGACGCGGACACCATCGCTCTTGCGCTCTTCGAGGACGGCGCCGCGCCCGAGTCCGCCCCGCCCGAGGCGGCAGCGCTGCTGGCCGCCGGCGAGGCACGCGGCGCGTTCAAGTCGCTCGCGCTGGCTCATGCCGAGGGCAAGCGCTGGCTGCTCGTCGGGCTGGGCAAGCGCGAGCGCTTCACGCCCGAGCGCGCGCGCGTGGCCGCCGCCGCCGTGCGCGGGCGCACACGCGAGCTGTCGACCGTTGCGCTGTGCTGGCAGGTGCCCGAGGACTCGCCCGAGATCGCCGCCGCGCTGGTCGAGGGCACGATGCTCGCCGACTACCGCTTCGATCGGCACAAGTCGGCTCCCGCGGAGGACGCCGGCGCACCGCCGAAGACGCTCGAGCGACTGATTCTCGCCGGCTCGGCCGACCTGAGCGAGACGGTCGCCGAGGCGGCGCTCGTGACGAGCGCCGTCAACGCCGCGCGCGACCTGCAGAACCGGCCCGGAAACGATCTGACGCCCACCGCGCTGGCCGACTACGCCGAGGCGCTCGCCGGCGAGATCGAGGGCCTGAGCGCCGAGACCGAGGGACGCGAGGGCATCGTCGGCCGCGGCATGGGCGCCTTTGCCGCGGTGGCGCAGGGCTCCTACGAGGAGCCCGCGCTGATCACGCTGCGCTACGAGGGTCCCGGCGCGAGCGGCCCGGTGCTCGGCTTCGTCGGCAAGGCCGTCACGTTCGACAGCGGCGGCATCTCGCTGAAGCCGGGGCCGAAGATGTCGGAGATGAAGTTCGACATGTCCGGCGGCGGCGCCGTGATCGAGGCCGTCGGCGCGATCGCGCGGCTGCGCCTGCCGGTCAAGCTCGTCGCGGTCATCGGCGCCACCGAGAACCTGCCGGGCGGGCGCTCGGTCAAGCCCGGCGACATCGTCACGGCCGCCAACGGCAAGACGATCGAGGTCAACAACACCGACGCCGAGGGCAGGCTCGTGCTCGCCGACTGCCTGTGTCACGCCGTCGGCGAGGGTGCCGAGCGAATCGTCGACCTCGCGACGCTCACCGGCGCGGTGATCGTCGCGCTCGGCTCCACCTACGCGGGCCTGATGAGCAACGACGATCAGCTCGCCGAGCGGATCTCCGGCGCGGGCGAGCGCACCGGCGAGATCGTCTGGCGGCTGCCGCTGCACGAGGAGTACGAGGAGCTGATCAAGGGCACCTACGGCGACCTCGACAACGCGCCCGAGGCGCGCAAGGCCGGCACGATCATCGGTGCCACGTTCCTCTCCAACTTCGTCGGCGACACGCCGTGGGCGCACCTCGACATCGCCGGATCGGCGTGGGACCTGGGCCGCCCCTACGTCGGCAAGGGCGCCTCCGGCTACGGCGTGCGCCTGCTCGTCGAGCTCGCGCGCTCGTTCAGCTCCTAGCAGCCGCCGCGCGCCCCTTCGCCTCGGCTGCCTGCAGTTCCAGGCGCGCCGCGACCGGTGCCCAGGCCGCCCCACGCGGGTCGATGAACTCGCGGTGGCCTCCGGCCTCGCCCTCGATCTCGACCAGCTCCACCTCGCCCCCGGCCTCGCCGGCGGCGCTCGCGTAGCTGCGGCTCAGCCCGACCGAAACCGTTTTGTCGAGCACGCCGTGCACGAGCAGCACGGGCATCCCCAGCGGGAGGCGGCGCAGCGGATCGGCGACCTCGTAGCGCTCGGGCAGGCGCTCGGGCGAGCCGCCCATCAGCGCGCGCACGGCGCCTCCGTGCCACTCGCGATACGCCCCCGCCAGGTCGCACACTCCGGCCAGCGAGATCGCCCGTGCGATCGGCACGCGCGGGCGCCCGGCGACCGCGCCCGGCGAACCAGTCGGCAGCTTCGTGCGTCCCGCCGCCCACAGCGCCAGGTGCCCGCCGGCCGAGTGGCCGAGCACGTCCACGCGCGATAGATCGAGCGAGGGGTGCAGGCCATCGAGACGGTCGACCGCCGCGGCGACGTCGGCGAACGTCGCCGGCCAGCCGCCGCCGTTGCCGATCCGCCGGTACTCGATGTTCCACACGGCAAAGCCGCGCTCGAGCAGATCGGCCGCCAGCGCACGCATCACGGCGCGTCCGTAGCGCTTGTGCCACGAGCCGCCGTGGATCAGCACGACGACCGGGTGCGGTCCGGCGCCGATCGGCAGATGCAGGTCCCCGCACTGCGAGCGGTCCTCGCCGTAGCGGTAGGTGCGCCCACGGGTGAAGAGGTAGTGCTGGATCCAGCGAGCTCTGCTCATGCGCGGCCATCGTAGACGGCGCCGAGCTGTGAGAATGGCGGCGATGGACTTCGACCTCTCCCCCGACCACGAGCTGATCCGCCGTACGGTGCGCGAATTCGCCGAGGGCGAGGTGGCGCCGGTGGCCGAGGAGCTCGATCGCACGAAGTCCTTCCCGTATGAGATCGTCGCCAAGCTCGGCGCGCTCAACCTGATGGGCATCCCCTTCCCCGAGGAGTACGGGGGCGGCGGCGGCGACACGCTGGCCTACGCGCTCGCCGTCGAGGAATTGACGCGCGTGGACTCCTCGGTGGCGATCACGCTGTGCGCGCACACCTCGCTCGGCACCCAGCCCGTGTACCTGTTCGGCGACGAGCAGCAGAAGCGCGAGTGGATGCCGCGCCTGTGCGCCGGCGAGGTGCTCGGCGCGTTCGGCCTGACCGAGCCCGAGGCCGGCTCGGACGCCGGCAACACGCGCACGCGGGCACGGCTGCAGGACGGCGAATGGGTGATCGACGGCGCCAAGCAGTTCATCACCAACGCCGGCACCGACATCTCCGGCATCGTCTGCATCACGGCCGTGACCGGCGATGCCGCCAACGGCGCGAGCGATCCGGCCATGCGCGAGATCTCGAACATCATCGTCCCCAACGGAACGCCCGGCTACGAGCAGGGCGAGGGGTATCGCAAGATGGGCTGGAACGCTTCCGACACGCGTCCGCTCTCATTCGACGAATGCCGCGTGCCCGAGGCGAACCTGCTCGGCCCGCGCGGAGCCGGCTTCAAGCAGTTCCTGCACATCCTCGACATCGGCCGCATCGGCGTCGCCGCGATGGGCGTCGGGCTGGCCCAGGGCGCACTCGACGAGGCGCTGAAGTACGCCAAAGAACGCAAGGCCTTCGGCAAGCCGATCTCCAAGTTCCAGGCGATCCAGGCCAAGCTCGCGGACATGGTCACCGAGATCGAGGCGGCCAGGCTGCTCGTCTACAAGGCCGCGCGCGAGAAGGACGCCGGACGCAACTTCACGCTGACCGCCGCGCAGGCGAAGCTGAAGACCGGGCGGCTCGCCGTGCGCTGCGCCGAGGAGGCCGTGCAGATTCACGGGGGCTATGGATTCATCGAGGAGTACCCCGTGTGCCGCTTCTACCGCGACGCCAAGATCCTCACGATCGGCGAGGGCACCGACGAGGTCCAGCAGATGGTCATTGCCCGCGCGCTCGGCGCCTGAGCAGAGCTTCCCAGAGCGTCTTCAGCAGCTCGTGCAGGAACACGCGGCGGCTCCCCTCGCCTAGCGCGGCTCGAGCACGACCAGCGGGATCTCGCGCTCGGTGCGCTTGCGGTAGCCCTCGTAGCCGGGGTAGACGCCGACCATCAGCGCCCACAGCCGCGCGCGCTCATCGCCCTCGGCCACGCGAGCGTGCACGTCGAGGTGCCGCGAGCCGACCTGCACGGTCGTGTCGGGGTGCGCCTTGAGATTGTGAAACCAGGCCGGGTTCTTCGGATAGCCACCCTTGGAGGCAACGAGCACGAAGTCGTCCCCGTCGCGGCCGTAGACGAGCGGGCTCGTGCGCTTCGTGCCGCTCTTCGCGCCGACGTGGTCGAGCAGCAGCGTCGGCGGCGCGCCCGGCACGCGGTGGCCGATCAGCCCGTTCGTCGCGCGGTAGATCGCCGTGTGGCCGCCCATCAGGCGTCGCAGCAGCGGCCAGTTGCGGTCGGCGAGGTTGAGGTAGTCCATCGCCTGCGAGCCTACTCTGGCGCGACCGTCTCGCGCTCGAGCAGCGTCGCCGCCGCGCTCGCCGGATCCAGGCGCCGCTGCACCACCTGGTCGATCAGCTCCTGAAAGCCGGGGTCCTCGCGCAGGTCCTCCTCCAGCTGCCTGCGCATGCGCGCCGTGGCGATCGCGAGCACCTCGTTGCGCAGGTTGCGCGCGCGCCGCTCTGCCAGCTGACCGCGCTCGAGGATGTGCGCGCGGTGCTCGTCGAGGCGCTCGACCAGCTCGTCGGTGCCCGTGCCACGGCTCGCCTCGGTCTTCACGATCGGCACGCGCCAGCGCCCGCGCACCTCCTCGGGCGAGCGGTCGAGATTGGCCAGCGAGAGCACGCCGCGGATCTCGCGCACCATCGTGTCCGTCAGCGGATGGTCGGCCTTGTTGATCACGATCACGTCCGGGATCTCCATCACGCCGGCCTTCAGCGCCTGGATCGAGTCGCCCGAGCCGGGCATCAGCACGAGCACGATCGTGTCGGCGTGATCGATGATGTCGATCTCGGCCTGCCCCACGCCGACGGTCTCGACGAACACGTCCTGGCGGCCGGCTGCGTCGAGCAGCAGCGCCGCCTGCAAGGCGGCCTCGGAAAGCCCGCCGAGCGCCCCGCGGTTGGCCATCGAGCGGATGAACACGCCCTGGTCGAGGAAGTGCTCGGTGAGCCGGATGCGGTCGCCCAAGAGCGCGCCCTGGGTGAACGGCGAGGAGGGGTCGATCGACAGCACGCCGACGGTGCGGCCCGCTGCGCGGCGCGCCTTCGTCAGCGCGCCGATCAACGTCGACTTGCCGACGCCCGGGGGCCCGGTGAAGCCGACCACGGCGGCCTCGCCCGTGTGCGGGTAGACCTGCTTGACGAGCTCCCACCCCTCCGGCCGGTCGTCCTCGACCAGCGAGATCGCACGCGCGAGCGCGCGGCGGTCGCCGTCGAGCAGGCGCTGGGCCAGCGTTGAGTCGAGCTTGGCGTCGGCCATCGGGGGCGCAATCATCGCAGGGCAATACGATCTTCCCGCGATGGAGCTGCTGGCCGACGCGCGCACACACGACACGCCCGAGGCGATCGCCGGTGCGATCAGAAGGGCGCCGGAGCCGCTGCACGGCGGCCCGCTCGCGCTGCTGCGCTTCATGCGCGCCAACCACATGCTCAACCGCCGCTACGCGTACCTGGCGGCGCGCTGGCTCATACTCAAGCTGCGCTATCGCGGGCGCCTGCAGACGGACGGGCTGTGCTTCATCTGCCCGCGCGTGAGGCTCGAGATCGGCCGCCACGCGAAGCTGCGCATCGGGCGCTGGGCATGGGTCGGGCACGGCTGCAAGATCCGCGTGCACGAGGGCGAGGTCGAGATCGGCGCGAAGACGGTGATGGGCCAGGAGTGCACGATCTCCGCCTATCAGCACGTCTCGATCGGCCGCGAGTGCATCCTCGCCGACCGCGTGATGCTGATCGACTTCGACCACGGCGTCACGGAGGTCGACCGCCCGATCCGCCTGCAGGGCATCTACAAGCGCGACGTGCGCGTCGGCAACAACGTGTGGATCGGCTACGGCGCCTGCGTGCTGCGCGGGGTCAGCGTGGGCGACAACAGCGTCGTCGGCACCAACTCGGTGCTGCCAAAGGACGTGCCCGAGAACGCCGTCGTCGGCGGCGTCCCGGCGCGCCTGATCCGCATGCGCGAGGCACCGCGCACGATGCGCTGGCAGTAGGCCGAGCTCGGCTCTCGCAGCAAGCTCACAACCGTCCGGCGAGGTTGCGGATCGCGCCCGGGTCGACTGCCTGTGGGTCGGCGAGCGCGCGCGCCAGCGCGCCTTTGTGAAGCGCCAGGCGCTCGCTCGCATAGGGCGCGGCGAGACCGCGTGCCAGCATGAACGCCCAGTCGCTCGACTGCAGCGCGAGCAGCTCGCGCAGGGCAAGTCGCCCGGCGCGCGGCCCGGCCGCGATCACTTCGAGCTCGGCGCGGCGCAGCGCGAAGGCGACCTCGGCGACGGCCGGCCCCGACCAGGTCGAGAGGTCGCCGTGCGCCCCCCACGAGCTCGCGAGCTCATCCTCGCCGAAGCCCGCCTCTCCGGCCGACTGCGAGGGAGGCCCGCGCCACTCGCTCGCCGGCACCGGCTCCAGGCGCTCGAGCGCGTCGTCGAGACGCACCAGCTCGAGACCCTGGCGCGTGCACTCCTCGACTACGGCCGCCAGCCAGTCGATGCCCTCGTACCACCAGTGGCCGAGCAGCTCGGTGTCGAGCGCGCACACGGCGAGTCCGCCGCCGGGCAAGCCGCGCCCGCCGTCGCGCAGCCGCGCGGCCGTGCGGGCGACGAAGTCGGCGGCGTGCTCGCGCGCCTTGGCCTGCGCTCGCGCGTGGTCGTAGACGCCGCCGTCGATGCTCCACGGCGTGTGGTGATGGACCGTGTGGTGGTGGTAGTCGCGGTAGACGTCGTCGGCCGGATATCCGTGATCGCTCCAGACGAGGTCCATCGTCGCGCGGTCGATCGGCACGAGCACGATGCCCGCGTCACCGGTCAGCGGTCGCAGGTGCTCGCGCGCGCCGAGGCCGAAGCGCCCGGTCAGCTCGACGCAAGTCGCGTGGGCGCCGGCGTCTGCGAGCAGCGGCTCCAAGCGCCTTGCATGGGCGCACTCGGGCAGCCAGAAGCCGCCGCGCCAGCCTGCGCCCTTCAGGGTGTCGGCGCCGAAGCGCGCGCGGTGCGAGTCGATGCCGCCCTGCGCCTGCAGGCGCACGCCGTCGTCGGTGGCGAGCAGCGGCATCACGGCGTGCGTCGCCGAGGAAGTCCACTGCGCGTGCGGGGCGAGCGCGTCGAGCAGCGTGCCGTCGCGTCCGGACAGCGCTCGCAGGGCACGTTCGTAGTCGCTCCACGAGCGCTCCACCTCGCGGGCCAGCTGCTCGTGGCCGCCCTCGCGCAGGCCGGCGGCATCCTCCTCGTGCGTGTGACGGCGCACCTGCTCGACGAAGTCGGTGAAGCGCCCGTGCACACCGGGCGCCTCGAGCTGGTCGCACAGCACGGGCGTGAGCGAGAGCGTCAGCGGCGCGCCCGCGTCGAGCAGCTCGAGCAGCGGCAGGTAGCTGCCGACGATCGCTTCCCACAGCCACTCCTCGCCGAACGGCCACGTGCCGAAGCCCTCGACGTAGGGCATGTGCGTGTGCAGCACGATCGCCAGCGCACCGCCGTCCGCTCGCCCGCCCGCGTTGGCCGCGCCCCGGCCGGCGAGCACGGCTACACCCGGCACACGGCGATGAAGTCCAGCGCCGCCTCGATCCGCGCCTGGCCGATCGGCCTGATCGCGAAGTCCGAGACGGAGATGGCGGGCGTGAACCAGCCGTAGAAGCGGCTCGTCAACCCGACGCGCGGATGCAGCGTGTCCCAGCCGAGGCGCAGCGCGAGCTCGTGCGCGCGCAGCTTGCGCGCGTGGAACAGCCCGTACATGCGCACCTCGCGGAAGTGCTCGCGGCACAGCCGATCGAATTCCTCGACGCGGTACTCGTGCACGTGCCACGGGTTGCCCGAGCGCGACTCGCCCTTCGGCGCGAGCGTGAGCACGTTGGGCGTGGAGACGAAGACGGTGCCCGCGCGCGCCGCCGTGGCCGGTGCAGACGCGGGCTCGGCTGGGCGCCTCGCACCCTCCTCGCCGGCGACGAGCGAGGCGAAGTGATCGAGCGCGCTGCCGGGATCGCTCAGGTGCTCGATCGTCTGCAGGAACACGACGGCGTCGGCCGGCTCGCCGAAGGTCTCGACGAGCTCGCGTGCGAAGCGCAGGTTGGGGCGGCGGTAGCGCAGCCGCGCGTGCTCGTGCGCCTCGGGGTTGGCGTCGACGCCGACGACGCTCTGCGCGGCCCGGGCGAGCACGTCCGCGCCGTAGCCCTCGCCGCAGGCCATGTCGATCACGCGCAGAGCGCCGACGCGAGCGGCGATCCACTCGTAGACGACCAGGTGACGGCGAAACCAGTAGTTCTCCTCGGGCACGTCCGGGAGCGTGCGCTCGCCGGTCAGCGCGAGCGGCGGCACGCCGGCCGGCTGGTCGTGCTGCTCGTAGTGGACTGAAGTCAAGAAATATCCTGCTTAACGACGATCAAGCCCAGGCTGAAAGGCGCGCGCACGGCGCGCGAGTATATGGTGCCCGACCGTGCCGCCCACCCTGAGCGCCGAGGAGATCCGCGACGTCAACACGCGCTATCACGACGTGGCCGCGCACCACTACGACTCGAAGTGGGGCATCGACTTCGGCGAGATCGGTCGCGAGCAGGTGCTGGTGAAGGTCGACAAGGCGGTCGGACACCGCCCCGACGGCTGGCGGCGCTCGCTCGAGATCGGCGCCGGAACGGGGTACTTCACGCTGAACCTGCTGCGCGCGGGGATGATCGCGGAGGCCACCTGCAGCGACATCTCGCCGGGGATGCTGACGGCGCTGCGCGCGAACGCCGAGCGCCTCGGCCTGGAGGTGCGCACAGAGCGGGTCGACGCCGAGCGCCTGCCGTTCGCCGACGAGAGCTTCGACCTCGTGCTCGGCCACGCCGTGCTCCACCACATACCCGACCTCGAACGCGCCTTCGCCGAGTTCGCGCGCGTGCTCGCCCCTGGCGGCACGGTCCTGTTCGCGGGCGAGCCCTCGCGCTACGGCGACCGCTTGGCGCGCGTGCCCAAGCGCGCCGCGGGCGCGCTCGCCCCGCTGTGGCGACGCGCACTCGGCGCTCGGGCCGCGGCTCCGCACGACGAGGAGGTGCCGGATGCGGCACTCGAGGGCTTCGTCGACGTCCATGCCTTCTCCCCCGGCGAACTGACGAGCGCCGCGCGATCGGCCGGCTTCGCCGACGTGCGCATCACGGGCGAGGAGCTGCTGGCCAACTGGTTCGGCTGGACCAACCGCACGCTCGAGGCGACGGCCGAGCCCGAGGACGTGCCGTGGGCCTGGCGCCAATACGCCTACCGCGGTTACCTGATGCTGCAGGACCTCGACCGCAGGCTGCTCGAGTCGCGCCTGCCGCCGGCGATCTTCTACAACCTGCTGATCGCCGCACGCAAGCCGCGCACCGCCTCTTAGGGCACTTCACCGGAGGGCCCCAGGCCCACTCGCGCGACGCTCGTGCGGCACAAGGCCTCCCAACCGCCCGCCAGCGGGCGCTTAGACTCAAGACATGCCGGATCAGGGCATGTCAGGGGAGGTGCTTCGGGGGTTTCCCCTGTTCCCGCTGGGCATCGTCGCGCTGCCCGGCGAGAGCGTTCCGCTACATGTCTTCGAGGACCGCTACAAGCGCATGATCGAGCACTGCCTGAGCGCCGATCCGGGCTCTGTTGAGCGCGAGTTCGGGATCGTCTGGCTCTCGGACGAGGAGCTCAAGGAGGTCGGCTGCGCGTGTGAGATCGAGCGCGTGCTCGAGCGCATGGACGATGGGCGCCTGAACATCCTCGCGCGCGGCACGCGACCGTTTCGCCTGCTCGAGCGCCAGGACGACCTGCCCTATCCGGCGGGCGTCGTCGAATTCCTCGGCGACGAGACCGCCGAGCAGCAGGGCGATGCCGACGAGGTCGCCGGCACGAGCGCGCGCGAGCTCTACGGCGAGCTGGTCGAGCAGGCGACCGACCGCACGCTGAGCGCCGAGGAGGTCGGCGCAATGGACGCCTATGAGATGGCCGGCACGGTCGAGTTCGGCACCGATGCCAAGCAGGAGCTGCTGGAGCTGCGCTCGGAGAATGCACGCCTGCGGCTGCTGGCGCTGCTGCTGCGTGCCGCGATCAAGCGCCTCGAGCTGATCGACCGCGCGCAGGCGCGCGCGCAGTCAAACGGCAAGGTGCGCTTCGGCTAGCGCCGTCGTCGCCCGTCCGCCTGCAAGTACGCAGAGGCGATTACTCGCGCAGGCCGCAGACGTCCTGCGCGGTCCGCAGCACGAACAGCGCGAGTTCACGCAGGACCTTGGGCTGTCCGCCGGAGTTGTCGCTGAAGCGAACCGAGCCGTGTTCGTCGCGCACGGAGTAGCTCAGCACCGATTCGGGTCCGGGCGGCAGCGAAAGATGTTCGGAGGCCGGTTCCTTCAGGTCTTCCTGGATCGCGCGCGCCTGCACCAGCTCGGAGTCGCTCAGTTTGAGCTTGTGCCCGTTGCGGGCGCCCACGCCGTTGCAGTGCACGCGCCCTTCTTCGTTGACGAGCAGCGTCAGCCTCGCGTGCGGCCCGCTGCCGCTGCGCTGCACGATGAACAGGTCGGGCGCGGTGACCCCGCCGCAGGCCGACAGCGACACGAGCGCGAGCAGCGAGGCGGCGAGCGCGAGCCTGCTCACACGCTCACCGCGACGCCGCCCCGCCTGGGGTCGCCGGCGCCGGTCAGGCGCGAGCCGCGCCTGCGCACGGCTTGCACGCCGCCGAAGAACAGGTTGGGCTCGGCGAAGCGCACGATCTCGATGTCCTCGTCCTCGCCGGCAAGGCGCAGTTCGTCGAGCTCGATGCCGGGCTCGGCGTAGAGCACGTCGCCTTCGTAGTGCACCCGCGGAGCGTCAACTGCGGCGCGCGCGTCGAGGTCGTGGTCGACGGCGCCGACGATCGTCTGCAGCAGCGCCGAGCGGATCCTGTTGGAGCCGGCGCTGCCGAGTACGAGCTCGACCTCGCCGTCGCGCATCACGACGGTCGGGGCCATCATGCTCGGCATCCGCCGCCCGGCCGGATGGCGGTGAAAGCCGAACGGGTTCAGATCCTCCTCGCCCATCACGTTGTTCAGATGGATCCCGGTGCCGGGCACGACGACGCCGGAGCCCTCGCCGTTGGTGCACGTCGCGCTGCAGGCCCGGCCGTGCGCGTCGAGCACGGAGATGTGCGTCGTCGCGCCCAAGCGGCTGCCGAGGAAGCGGCCGAGGAAGCCCGCTTGGCTGAGCCCGTCGAGGAACTGCGGCGTGCGCTCCTGTTGAGCTGCGCGCATCGCCGCGACCACGCCGGCGAGCCGCGGCGGCGAGGGTTCGCGGTCGAGCAGTCCCAAGGCGTAGGCGATCAGCGTTCCCCCGGCCGAGGGCGGCGGGTTGGTCAGCACCTCGCGATCGCGGTAGGCGATGCGCACGGGCTCGCGCTCGACCGCCTCGTAGGCGGCGAGGTCCTCGCCCGAGAGCCAGCCGCCGCGCGCGTGCAGCCACTCCGACACGGCCGCGCCCACGTCGCCGCTGTAGAACGGCGCCTCGCCCTCGGCGCCGAGCCGATCGAGCATCTCGCCCAGCTCGGGGTTGTAGAGCACCTCGCCCTCGCGCAGGATCCGTCCCTCGGGCGCCCACAGCGCGGCGCACTCGCGCGTCGAGGTCAGCAGATCGCCGAGGATCTCGGCCACATAGGCCTGCTCGGGATTCAGCGGCACGCCTTCGCGCGCAAGCCGCGCGGCCGGCGCAGCGAGCTCTGCGAGCGGCACCGTGCCCCAGCGCCGCGCGGCCTCGCAGACGCCGGCCGGCACGCCGTAGGCGCCGCACGAGGCCGGTCCGATGTAGAACACCTGAGCGGCGTCGCCGAAGGAGACGTCGACCGCGTCGAGCTCGGCAACCGCGCGCCCACCGCTCTGCTCGCGCGGATCGCTCGGAGCCTGCACGAAGAAGTCGAGCAGCGCCGGCTCGGTCTCGCCGCCGGCCACGAGCATGTACCCACCCGCGCCGAGGCCGGTCAGCAACGGCTCGGCGGCGAACGACGTCAGCATCGCACCGAGCGCCGCGTCGACTGCATTGCCCCCTTCGCGCAACACCTGCGCGCCGGCCTGCGCCGTCAGCGGATGACCGGCGGCGACTATCCCATCGGCCCCCTTAGCCATTCCGGGCCACGCCACCGACGCTCACCGTCAGTGCCACGCCGGTGCGTTGCAACGGTTGCTCATGCAACGCTCAGCCGCTCAAAGCTCGCGGTCGGCCGGCTCGATGGTCGGTCGGCAGCCGCGCCTCATCGCCCGGGCACACGAGCGAAGCGCAGCATTATGCCGTTGCCCCCCTCGGAGTCCTTGGGGTAGCCGAGGGTTTTCAGCGGTCCCATCACACTGAAATCGAGCGCATGCCGGGCGGCCAAGCCTTCGTAGAACGCCTGCGGACGCGGCACGACCGGAAACTCTCGCCATTGAGCGCGCGGCCCATCCCCGAGGATCACGTTCGCGTAGAAGACGCCGTCGTCGTCCAGCACCCTTGCGACCAGGTCCAGGCACGCCTCGACGATTGCGTCCTCCATGTGGATCAGCACCGAGAACGCCCATGCGACCTGGATCTTCTCCGGCAGGCTGACGCCGGCCGGATCGGCACTGTGTATCAGCGTCGGCGACTTGTCCTGCAGGCCGGCCTCGGCGAGCGCCGCGCGAGCCTCCTCGAGCGCCTCCTCGCGCGCCTCGATGCCGAAGTAGTGCCCCGCATCCAGGTATTCGATCAGCGGTATGCCGCCGCGCAGCGTTCCACAGCCGATATCGAGCAGACGCTGGTCCGCTCGCAGGCCGTGAGCGATCAGGAACTCCGATTGGAATCGGCTCTTCACCCCCCACAGGCTCGGAGGGCCGACGAGCGCCTCCCGCGAAGCCGGTCGCGCCCTCCCTCTGAGGACGCGGCGGCGCCCACCCGCAACCGCCCTCCTCAAGTTTCGGCGTAGGGAGCTCACGGGGCGGGAGTCTACATCCGGGCAATGGGCCCGCCAGCGACCCTCGGAAGGCCGTCTGTCGTTCCGAGATGTGAAGCGAACGTCGAGCCAAGCCGCTGCGAACACGGCTGGTGACGGGGATGAGGGAGTGAACTGCTGAAGCGCGTCAGCGGCTTGGCATGAACTCAGGCACGTCCAGCTCGTCCATCGACGAACCGCCCCGGCGCTGCGCCGCGCGCGGCGATCCAGCACGCTGAACCCGCGGCTCACCCTGCGGTTCCCTGAGCATGTTGACGCTCTTGCGCCTGCCCTCGTCGCCGTAGCCGGTGGCGACGACGGTGACCCAGACCTGGTCGTCGAGCTTCTCGTCGACCATCGCGCCGAAGATGATGTTGGCGTCGGGATGAGCGGCCTCGGAGACGGCCTTGGCGGCCTCGTTGACCTCCCACAAGGACAGGTTCTCGCCGCCGGTGATCGACAGCAGGATCGAGCGCGCGCCCTCCATCGAGGTTTCCAGCAGCGGCGATGAGACGGCCTGCATGGCGGCCTCAGTGGCGCGAGCCTCGCCCACGCCCATGCCGATGCCGAGCAGCGCGTTGCCGGCGTCGCTCATGATCGTGCGCACGTCGGCGAAGTCGAGGTTGATCAGCCCGGGCAGCGTGACGAGGTCGGAGATGCCCTGCACGCCTTGGCGCAGCACGTCGTCGGCGACACGGAAGGCCTCGACCATCGCCGTCTGCTTGTCGAGCACCGACAGCAGCCGGTTGTTGGGCACGACGATCAGCGTGTCGACCTCGGCGGCGAGCGTCTCGACGCCCTGCTCGGCCTGGCCGCTGCGCCGCGATCCCTCGAAGCCGAACGGCTTGGTCACGATCGCGACCGTCAGCGCGCCCACTTCGCGCGAGATGCGCGCGACGATCGGCGCCGCTCCTGTGCCCGTGCCACCGCCGGCCCCGGCGGTGATGAAGATCATGTCCGAGCCCTTCAGCAGAGCCTTCAGCCGGTCGTAGTCCTCCATCGCAGACTGGCGTCCCACGTTTGCGTCCGAGCCGGCTCCCAGCCCGCGCGTCAGCTCGGCGCCGATGTGCAGCGTGAGGTCGGCCGTCGACTGCTGCAGCGACTGCAGGTCGGTGTTGACGGCGAGGAACTCGACGCCCTCGACCTCGGCCTCGACCATCCGGTTGACGGCGTTGACACCGGCGCCGCCGACGCCGACGACGCGGATCACCGGCTGCCCGGCCGGTCCGGAGGTGCCGGCCGGCTCGGGGTGCTGGCGTGAGTAGTCGTCCATCACCGCACGCGCCGGCGCGGGCTCCATCACGTTCTCGGGAATCTCCGAGGAGAAGGCGTGGCGCAGGCGCTCCTGCGGGCTGGGCACGTGCGCGGGTTCGACGGGCGCCTGTGCGGCGGCGCCGAGCGCCGGGTGCGGCAGGCCGCTCTCGCGGGGATGGGCGGCGGCGGGCGTCTGCGATGCGCTCGCCGCGCGTGGCTCGGCGGCGGCGGGCGCAGCCGACTGCTCGGGCGTGCGACCCTCGCCCTGCTCGTCCTCGGTGCCCTCGGTCTTGCGAAACAGCGCCGCGAGCGGCCCTTCGCGCATGCTCGCGCGTTTAGCGTTTGCCATGGTCGAGAACCTCCTGCGCGAGTTGCCGGTAGGACTGGGCCGCTACCCCGTCCGGCTCGTACTTGAGCACCGACATGCCCTTGACGGGCGCCTCGGCGAAGCGGACGGTCTTGCGAATGCGCGAGGCGAACACCCTGTCCCCGAAGTTTTCCTCGAGGATCTCGATCGCCTCCTTGGCGTGGATCGTCCGGGAGTCCACCAACGTCGGCAGGATACCCTCGATGTCAACGCCCGGATTGAGGTTCTCGCGGATCATCGCGAGAGTGTTCTGCAGCTGGATCAGCCCGCGCATCGACAGATACTCGCACTGCACGGGGACGATCACCTTGTCGGCCGCGGTGAGCGCGTTGATCGTCAGCAGACCGAGGCTCGGCGGCGTGTCGATACAGATGAAGTCGTAGTCCTCGAGGATCGGTTCGAAGGCCTTCTGCAGCGAGCGCTCGCGGCCGATCATCGTCGACATCGCGATCTCGGCCCCGGCGAGGTCGATCGAGGCGCAGGCGATGTCGATCTCGCGCTTGCGGATCACCTCGCGGATCGAGACCTTGTGCACGAGCACGTCGTACATCGATTTGTCGAGCGTGTCCGGGTCGATGCCTTGGGACATCGTGAGATTGCCCTGGGGGTCCATGTCCACGCACAGCACGCGGTGACCCTCCTCAGCGAACGCGGCGGCGAGGTTGAGCGTTGTCGTCGTCTTTGCCACGCCGCCCTTCTGATTGGCGAACGCGATGACCTTGGCCTTGCCTTCCACAGGGGGGCTCCGATACTCGATTAGGGGGAAAGCCGTCCGGTGGGTATTCGCATGCGACCGGGTGATTCCTGCACGGGAACTACGATCGGGGGATGGCCACGCGCGGCGCCAAGCCCACGCGCAACGGGGCGCGCCGCCGCACCGGCAAGCGCGCGCGCCCAAATGGGCTCTACGAGCGCCTTCAGGGCAAGCGCGTGTGCATCTGCCTTGGCGCGGGCGGCGTGGGCAAGACGACGACCTCGGCGGCGATCGCGCTCGGCCTGGCGGCCCGCGGCAAGAAGGTCGCGGTCGTCACGATCGACCCGGCCGCGCGCCTGGCGAGCGCGCTCGGGCTGGAGCGGCTCTCGGGCGAGCCGACGGCGATCGACCCGGCACTGCTCGCCGAGGCGGGCGTCGAGGGCGAGGGCGAGCTGTGGGCGATGATGCTCGACAGCAAGGGCACGTTCGATGAAATCGTGGCGCGCCTGAGCAAGGACGAGGCCGAACGCGAGGAGATCCTGGCCAACCCGATCTACCGCGAGCTGTCCTCGGCGGTCGCCGGCTCGCAGGAGCTGAGCGCGATGGCGAAGCTGTACGAGCTGCGCCACGAGCACGACTTCGACGTGATCGTGCTCGACACGCCGCCGTCGCGCAACGCAATCGACTTCCTCGAAACGCCACGACGGCTGATGGGCTTCCTCGAAGGGCGGGCGCTGCGAGTGTTCCTCTCGCCGGGCGGCCTCGCCGCGCGCGTGTTCGGCCGCTCGACGGGGATCGTCTTCGCGATCTTCGCGCGCGTGACCGGCGTGGACATGCTGAGCGACCTGTCGGCCTTCTTCCGTTCGCTGTCGGGCATCCTCGAGGCCTTCGGCGAGCGCACGCGCGGCGTCAACGAGCTGCTGCGAGATCCCGCGACGAGCTTCATGATCGTCACCTCACCGGAGCCGGAGCCCTCCAGCGAGGCCCCGTTCCTCGCGCATCAGCTAGCCGAGACGCAGATGGCGCTGGGCGGGCTGATCGTCAATCGAGTCCACTTCGACGGACTCGGCGGCCACTCGGTCGAGCAGGTCCAGGAACTGCTCGCCGGCGATCTCGACGAGCGTCTGGCTCACCGCGTGGCGGGCAACCTGGCCGACTTCGACGTGCTCGTGCGACGCGACCGCGAGACGATCGCGAGGCTTTCCGAGCAGCTCTCCGAACCCGATCCGATCCTCGTGCCGCACCTCGACGAAGAGGTCCGTGACCTGGCCAGCCTGGCACGGCTCGCAGCGCATCTGTTCGACGGTCAGGACGAGGTGAAACGCCGCGCGGACGCAGCGGCGAAGGCTTCGCGGCGGGTGGCGGCGAGCTCGCTCAGCTGAACGTGGAGACGACGCCGTCGATCGGCAGCTCGGCGTCGGTGTGCGTCGCGCCGGCGGGCGGTCTCGCGTCCTCGTCAACCGCGTCGAGGGCGGCGAGCGATTGCTCGCCGGCAGCGCGGGGCTCGATCGCGGGAGATTCGGCCGAGTCCAGTTCGGCGGCCAGCTCGCGGGCGCCGATGAAGTCGTCTTCCTCCTGCTCCTGCCAGGGCTCGACGACGCGCGCCTTGAGCGGCGACTCGCGCACGCGCCGTGCCCTCAGGCCGGGTTGAGGCGCCTGCACGGGCGTCGAGACGGCGAGCACCGGCTCGGGCTCCGGGACAGGCTCGGGCTCGAGCTCGACCGCGGCCTCGTGGGCGTCGGGCACGGACTGCTCGAGCTCCGCTTCGCGATCCTCGTCGGCGTGCAGCAGCTCGTCGGGTTCGAGCAGCTCGTCGGCGATCACGGCGAGGTCGGGGTCGAGGTGGCCGCAGATCACGTCGCGCAGGAGCGAGCGCAGATGGTTGGCGACGTCTTCGGCGAGGCTCTGGCTGGATGCGTTCTTGGCGGCGGTGCCGGCGATCAGCGAGCGCTCGAGCGCGACCGCGCGCACCATCCGCTCGGTCAGCTCGCCGCGCTGCTCGGCGGTCGCGCACAGAGCCGCGAGCCGGCCGGCGAGCCGGGCGCTGGCAGGACCCTCGGGCTCGAGCAGGGCGCGCAGGGCAAGCAGGTTGTCGGTCAACCCTTCGTAGGCGGTCTCGCGCTCGCAGGCGAGCTCGAAGCGGCGCAGTGCCCAAGCGAGGTCGTTGTCGTGGGGCGCGCGGCGCGAGACCAGGTTGCAGAAGGCGCGCAGCTCGTCCTCGTGCTCCTCGGTCACGACGAGCATCCCGTGCGGGCGCCCGCCGGCGCCGAGCGCGAGGGGCGTCCACGTGCCTGAGCCGACGCGCGCCCAGGCGAGTGCGCCGAGCGTGACGCGCCCGTCGCCGAACAGGCGCAGCGAGGTGAGCAGGTCCTTGAGCACGGCGCGCCCGGCGCGCAGCCCCTCGGCAGGATCGTCGGGTTCGGTCGTATAGAGCACGATCAGGGGGTTCTCGACGAGCTCGCCGTCGAGCTGCAGGGCGGCCGCGTCGGGTAGCTCGGCGAGCGCGTCGCGCTGCACGATGCGAAGGCCCTTGGTCAGTGGCAGCTCCTCGGAGGCGATCGCCACGCCATGCAAGCTCGCCACGAGCGCCAGCTCGCCGGCATTGGCGAGCGTCGAGTCCTGCAGGCGGTCGAGCGTGGCCTGCACGCGCTCGGGCCGCAGCTCGAACTCGCTCTGGTCGTCGAACACCTCCTCGAGCAGCGCTTTGAGCGCGTGCTGGGCGCGTGCGCGGCCCTTGGCCTGCGCGACCTCGCCGCCGACGCTCGCCAGGTAGCGGTCGAGACCGTCGTAGCGCTCGAGCAGCTTGATCGCCTCGGCGTGCCCGGGAAGGCGTTTCACGGCGGCGTCGCGCTCGGCGATGAACCGGCCGGTGAGCGCGCGATAGGTGTAGAGCGGCGTGCCTGTCCGGCCTCGGCGCGGGGTCTGCGTGCCGAGCTCGAACGGCACCTCGGCGCCCGACTCCAGCTCGCCTCGCAGGTACGCGGCCGCCGCCCCGAAGAAGTCCGTGAGCGAGGTCTCTAGCTGTCTCGAGCGCATCGCGACTGACTTCGCGCTCGTGCAGCCGGCTCCTGCCCCATGCAGCGGGCGTTGCACTGACACCTCGGAGCGGGGCGACACGAGCGCCGGAGATCGGCTACAGATCCATGGGTGCGCCTTCGTTCGCGTCTCTCCAAGCCGCATTACGTCTTTCGCCCGAGCCAGCTCGTGCGTCGCGCGATGCTGGCGAACGACGATGAGCTCGTCGTGCGCACGCCCTGGGGCTGCGCGATGCGCGTGGCCCGCACGGAGACGCTCGGCGCCGGGATCGCGAGGACCGGCGTGCACGAGCTGGCCGTCTCGGAGCTCGTCTGGCGCCTCGCCGGTGGCGACGATCTGGCGATCGACGTAGGTGCGAACGTCGGTTACTTCACCGGACTGCTCGCGCGCCGCGCGCAGCACGTCATCGCGCTGGAGCCGAACCCGCGACTTCGGCGCCTGATCGAGGGCAACGTCGCGCGCTGGGACGTCCGCGAGAAGATCACCCTCGACTACCGCGCGGCCTCGAACGCCCGCGGAACGGCGACCCTGCACGTTCCCGACGACTACGAGCGCAACTTCGGCACGGCGAGCTTGGAGGCCTCCGGCGCGGCCGCGTCAGACCAGGTCGAGACGGTCCGCCTGGACGAACTGATCGCGGGTCGCCAGGTCGGCCTGCTGAAGATCGACGTCGAGGGGCATGAGCTGGCGGCCCTCGAAGGCGCGAGCGGTTCGCTCTCGGCGGGCTTGATCCGGGACGTCGTCTTCGAGGATCATCGGCCGCTGCCATCGCCGGTCTCGAGGCTGCTGGAGTCCGCCGGGTTCACGATCCACGGCATCGAGGAAGGGTTCACGCGGCCGCTGCTCGTCCCGCCCGATCGCGAGCCGCGCGGCTGGGATGCCCCCACGTATCTGGCGACGCGCGACCCCGAGCGCACGCTTGCGCTGGCACGCCCGCGAGGTTGGCACTGCCTTCGCCCCCGGCGATGGTGACGGCCGCAGCCTGCGTCGGGCGATCGAGACGGTCCGAAAGCGGGTGCGTTGCGGTGGCGCCTCGGGGCGCCCGTACTGCCTAAGCGAGGGCGAGTGAGTCGGTCTGGCTGAGCTCGCCGTCGACTGGGAGCCCATCCGAGGCGCACAGCCACCCTTCGCCGTACTCGCGCATGTCCTCGATGATCGGAAGCAGCGCGCGACCCTTCTCGGTCAGCGCGTACTCGACGCGCGGCGGCACCTCGGGAAACGTGCGGCGCTCGACGATCGCCTCCTCCTCCAGCGCGCGCAGGCGCAGCGAGAGGGTACGCGGGCTGATACCGGAGAGGGCGCGTTCCAACTCGCAGAAGCGCGATGTGCCCTCAGCCAGTTCGCGAACCAGCAGGAGCGTCCACTTCCCGCACACGATCTCCGCCGTGCGACATACCGGACAAGTCTCGTCAACGGCCATTTCGCCCTTTACTTTACCAACTGAAGTGGCGTGAGACACCACCGGGCACCTGCTGAGACCCCACGGGCACGCCTCCGCGGAACGCCGGGGGCGCCGGGAGACCTACGCCGTAGGTCTAGGCGACGGTCAGCGGCGGACGCCCGCCGGCAGGTGGCGCGTCTGTCGCGGGCGCAGCGGAGCCACGGCGCGCCTCGGCGGAGGCGACGTCGTCCATCGTGGTGCCCTTGCGGCCTTCGGCCTGCATCAGCAGCTTGAAGTCGTGCGGGCTGGAGGCGACGCGCATGGCGTCCTCGAAGCTCACGCGACCAGCCTTGACGTGGCCGTACAGCGCCTGGTCGAAGGTCTGCATGCCGTAGTAGCCGCCGGAGGCGATCACTTCGACGAGTTTGCCGGTCTGGGTCGGGTCGAGGATCATGTCGCGCACGCGGCCGGTCGTGCGCAGGATCTCGCAGACGGCTACGCGGCCGCCTTCGGCGCCCGGGACGAGACGCTGGGAGATGACGCCCTTGACGGTGCCGGCGATCATGCTGCGCGCCTGCTGGTGCTGGTGGGGCGGGAAGAAGTCGAGCATGCGGTTGATCGACTCGGTCGCGTCGACGGTGTGGATCGTCGAGAGCACGAGGTGACCGGTCTCTGCAGCGGACAGCGCCGCCTGCACGGTCTCCTCGTCGCGCATCTCGCCGATCAGGATCACGTCGGGGTCCTGGCGCAGCACGCGCCGCAGGGCGCGCTTGAAGGAAGCCGTGTCCATGCCGACCTCGCGCTGGTTGATCGCCGAGCGCTTGTCGGAGTGCACGAACTCGATCGGGTCCTCGATCGTCACGATGTGCTTGCTCGTGGTGTGGTTCATGTGGTCGATCATCGCCGCGAGCGTCGTCGACTTGCCGGAGCCGGTGGTTCCCGTGAGCAGCACGATCCCGCGCTCCTCGTCGGCCAGTTCGCTGATCACCTCGGGCAGCGCGAGCTCCTCGATCGTCGAGATCTTGTGCGGGATCGCGCGACAGGCCATCGAGATCACGCCGCGCTGCTGGAAGGCGTTGATGCGGTAGCGCGCGACGCCCTCGATTTCAAAGGAGAAGTCGACCTCGTGCTCGTGCTCGAACTCGTCGAGCTTGCCGTCGTCGTCGAGCAGCTGTTTGAGCGCGTGCTCGGTGTCCTCGGCAGTCAGCGCGGCGACGCCCTCCTCGGGCGCCAGCTCACCGTTTACGCGGAACAGCGGCGCCGTGCCCACCTTCAGGTGCAGATCCGAGCCCTCCCGCTCCACGAGGTCGCGCATCGCCTGCTTGACGTCGAACATGCCCACCTGATCGGCAGGCGAGCCGCCGGCCTTGAGCGATGTTCATGGCGTTGGACGAGGCGGTCTATGCGACGTCGCGGAGCTTCTGGGCCTCCGCGAGACTCTGCAGCTTCTTCAGCGACTGGTTCTCGATCTGGCGGATGCGCTCGCGCGTGACGTTGAAGGTGCGCCCGACCTCGTCGAGCGTGCGCGGGTGCTCGCCGCCGAGGCCGTAGCGCAGCTCGAGCACGCGGCGTTCGCGGTAGGAGAGGTTCTCGAGCGCCTCGCGCAGCGCCTCCTTGGTGAGGATCTCGGCGGCCCGCT
Source organism: Solirubrobacteraceae bacterium (assembly GCA_035473995.1). Taxonomy (GTDB): domain Bacteria; phylum Actinomycetota; class Thermoleophilia; order Solirubrobacterales; family Solirubrobacteraceae; genus Palsa-744. The sequence continues at coordinate 525 of DATINR010000023.1, read as the reverse complement.
CGTAGGGGGACTCGGCGCGCTCGTCAGCGATGAACTGACCGAACTCCGACTCCTCCTCGTCGCCGACCGGCTTCTCGAGCGAGACCGGAGCCTGCGCGGAGCGCTTGATCTGATCGACCTCCTCGGGGTCGATGCCGGTGACCTCGGCGATCTCGTCGGGGGTCGGCTCGCGGCCGAGCTCGGTGACCAGCTTGCGCTCGGCGCGGCCGATCTTGTTGAGCTTCTCGACGACGTGGACGGGGATGCGGATCGTGCGCGCCTTGTCGGCCAGCGCGCGGGCGATGGCCTGGCGGATCCACCACGTCGCGTAGGTCGAGAACTTGAAGCCCTTGCGGTAGTCGAACTTCTCCGCGGCGCGAACCAGGCCGAGCGTGCCCTCTTGGATGAGGTCCAGGAACGGCAGGCCCTGGTTGCGGTAGTTCTTGGCGATCGAGACGACCAGGCGCAGGTTGGACTCGACCATTTTCTGCTTGGCGTCGAGGTCGCCGCGCTCGATCCGCTTGGCGAGTTCGACCTCCTCCTGGG
>DATINR010000022.1:0-16168 GCA_035473995.1 Solirubrobacteraceae bacterium | reverse complement strand
GTGCTCCGCGTCGAGCGGCTCGGGCGGGCAGGCCGGATCGGCGGCGGCGCAGATCTCGTCGTAGAAGACGTCGCGGCCCTCCTGCATCTGGCACTCCGTGCCGGAGCTGCGCACGACGACGATCTTCTCGAGCGTCTGCAGATCGCCCATCACCTCATCGACACGGTCCTTGACCGGCGCCGTCTTGCCCTTGCGCGCGGCGCCGTCGACGGTCACGAGCAGCTTGGCCTCGGAGAACTCCATCCGCTCGCGCACGGCCTCGGCGGAGAAGCCGCCGAAGACGACGTTGTGCGGCGCGCCGATCCGCGCGCAGGCAAGCATCGCGACGACGACCTCGGGGATCATCGGCAGGTAGATGCCGATGACGTCGCCCTTCTGCACGCCCTGGTCCTTCAGCGCGTTGGCGAAGCGCTCGACGTCGGCGAGCAGCTCGGCGTAGGTGATGTCGCGCTCCTGGCCCTCCTCGCCGCGCCAGTGAAAGGCGATGCGATCGCCCCTGCCGGCGATCACGTGGCGGTCGAGGCAGTTGTAGGACACGTTCAGCGTGCCACCGGTGAACCACTTGTAGAACGGCGGATCGTCGTCATCGAGCACGCGCGTCCACTTCTGAAACCAGTCGAGCTCCTCAGCCTGCGCCACCCACCAGGCCTGCGGGTCGGCGGCGGCCTGCTCGTAGACGGCGGGATCGTTCAGCAGCGCGTGCTCGCGAAACTCGGCGGGGGGGTCGAACGTCTCGACCTTCAGCAGCTCGGCGAGCTCGGCGTCGAGCGCCTCGCCTCTCTCGGCAGTGTCTGGTTCGCTCGACATCGCTCTCGCTCCTCTCACTCCAAGTCACATACGGACAATCCGACGGCGGCCATTCTCTCACCGGCGCGCCGGGCCTCGGCGCGCCGGGGGAGAATGCAGGCCTTCTATTGAATCCGGCGCGTCTCGCCGCGACTGCCGGGCGAGAGCGGGACGACCGGCGCGACGGTGCGCCCGAACGTCGAGTTGACGACGGCCGCAAACGACGCGTACCAAGCGGCCGCGGCGGTTGCAAGGCCGACGTAGCCGCCCCAGTGGGTGACCGTTTCGTGCGCGCCCGACTCGCCGATCGCCAGCAGCACGAACGTCGCAGTCAGCAACGCGAACACGAGCAGCACAGCGCCGCTGGTGCGCATCGCGGCGATCGTCATGTAGGCGGTGAAGATCGCCCACGCCCACAGATACAGGCCCACGGCGTGTCCGGCGTTGCCGGTGATGTCCTTGGCGTAGAACGCCTCGAGCGCCCAGAAGGAGATCCAGAAGGCGCCAAAGGACGAGAAGGCGACGGCACCGAAGGTGTTGCCGTTGCGAAACTCCCACATGCCGGCGAGCAGTTGCACGATGCCGCCGTAGGCGAGCGCGAGCCCGAGCACCACGGGCACTCCCTTGCCGTTGACGAGGTTCGAGTTGAACATCGAGAGCACGAACGTCGTCATCGCGAAGGCAGCCAAGCCGAGCGGCCCGGGGTCGGCCGGTTTCCAGCCGCTCATAGCCCTCTCGTTCAGCGCAGGTTCGTCGCGATGCCGCGTGGGCTCTCCACGCTGGATCGTTGCAGCCTCCATCAGGACCTCCTTCCCCGTCGCCCGCATATCGCGCGGCGGTGCTTGGCATTCGGGTGAGCAACCGGGGGAGCTGCAGTTGCACGCGCTCCGGCGAGTGCTCTTCAGTAGACAATTTCCCGCTCGGCGAGCGCCCTAATCATCTGCTCGGGAAGCTGCAGGCGGCACGCTGCAGGCGGCGCGAGCGGCCGACGTCGATCAGCTGCGCGGCCCGCGCGTGCGCTTGCGCGAGGAGCGCCCGCCGGAGACGTTCTTGGGCTTGGCCGCCGGTGTCACGTCGCCCGCTGCGGTGGCCAGCGCGGGCTTGCCGGCGCCGGCCTGTTCGCGCATCTGCGCGCGAGAGGGCCACGGCCGTGCTTCGCCGGACTCCCAGGCCGGCGGCTGCCCGTTGGGCCATTTGCCGATGTAGAGGATGCCCATGGCGACGATCCAGAAGGAGGGGACGACCTCGAGCGTGGCGCCGCCGATCGGCAGGAAGATGAGGATGCCGCTGATGATTCCGACGACACCCATCCAGCGGGTCACGAGGCCGACGCGCATGGCGTTGATCATCGTCACGATCATGCCGACGGCGAGCGACAGGCCGGCGACGAGCGAGAGGTAATCGACGACGAGGTTGGCGGCGCCTTTGGTCAGCGCGTTGTCGACGGCGTGGTTCGAGAGGTCCTGCCCGGTCGCGAATTTGTGCGTCTCGATCGCGGCGACGATCTGGTGCGCGACGCTGATCACGGCGAGCCCGGCGCCGCCGGCGATCACGAGCATGCGCGCGGGGCCCCACGTCTCGGGGCGGCGGAAGCGCGTCGCCTCGACGAGCAGCAGCAGCACGAGCGTGAGCACGGCGATGGCGAGCGCGGCGAGCACGCTGCCGGCGATCAGCGGCCCGGCGTGGTGACTGATGAATTTGACCTCGGGGGCGCGCGGGCTGACGGTCGGGTTGGCGACGCCTTCGAGCGCCGGGGTGAGACCCTGCAGGATGCCCACGGTAGGCGCGCCGTTGAGCGTGGACTGCGTGATGATGCCGCTGAGCAGGTAGAGCACGCCGCCGGCGAAGGCGGGTACGGCCAGTCGCGTGCGCCGCTCTGTCTCCCAGGCGACCTGCTGTTCGATCTCGCTCGAGCTGGGCATCGGGGCAGTCTATGATGAGCGCATGGAGAGCGGCGGTCTGGGTGACCTGTTCGGAGATCCCGAGGAGTTGCAGCGGCGGCTCGCGGAGTTCGCCGATCAGATGCAGGGGCAGCAGAAGCTGGCGTGGGCGGACAACGCGATCAAGCTCGCCGTGGACATGACGGTGGCGGCGGTCGAGCGGGTCAACCTGCAGGGCAATGCGGAGGCTCAGGCCGAACAGATCCGCACGGTGATGGCGCTCGTCTTCCCTGAGGCGGTCACGCTCGTGCGCGAGGCACGCGCCGGACTGCAGTAGCGCCCTCGTCGTCCTCGACCGGCTCGCCCGCCCCCTCCCCGCGTTCGGCTGCGCGCTGCTGCTCACGCTCGGCGTCGCGCGAGGCGCGCCCGGCGGAGATCACCTCCTTGAAGGAGCGGAAGCGGAAGATGAACACGACGGAGGCGAGCCCGACGGTGGCCGTGAAGGCGGCGATCGCGATCTGCTGGCCGACCGAGTAGGCGGCGACTACGGCGGTGGGTGCGTTCTTGGCGAACACCTTGACGAGCAGCGCCTGCTGCACGCCTGCGCCGCCGGGCGTGAACGGCACGGCGCCGGCGACCTGGTTGACACCGAACACGAGCAGCACGTTGTTGACCGAGCCGCCGACGCCGAAGGCGTCGAGCAGGAACCAGAAGGCGGCGAAGCGCGAGAGCCATGCAAGCACCTGCAGCGAGGCGACCTCGCGCAGGTAGCGGGGCCGGTCGGTGAGGATCGTGATGCCCTGGCGCACGCGCGCCCAGAAGGCCTTGACGCGCGATGAGAGCACGGCGAAGGCGGTCAGGCCGAGCACGGCGGTCGCGGTGAGCAGGAACAGCGTGAAGCGGAAGTGCTCGGCGAAGTAGGAGATTTCGAAGGCGTTCAGCTTGGAGAAGTCGGGCGGCTTGGGAAAGACGCCTTGGGTGAAGGCGAAGATCAGCACGAGCACGCCGACGGTGGCGTCGAATACGGACTCGACGAAGAAGGCGGCGGCCACCGTCGGGTAGCTCGAGCCGGGAATCGAGGAGCGCGTGAGGAAGAGCTTGATCACGTCGCCGCCGCGGGCGGGGACGACGTTGTTGAAGCCGACGGCGGCCCAGTAGGCGCCCCACACGCGCCGCCACTGGAAGCTGACCGAGGGGTAGGCGGCGCGCAGGCTGTGGAAGAAGCCGCGCGAGCGCAGCGTCAGGTTCAGGCCGAAGAACAGCAGCCCGAGCAGCAAGAGGCCCCAGTTGACGGCGGCGAGATCGGAGAAGAACTTCCCGACGGCGTCGAAGAAGGTGGTGAGCGTGTCACCGATCGAGGCTGAGGCGAGCAGCGCCGGCACGAGTCAAGCGTACGCGGCCCCGGACTCGCCTCGCGGCCCTCCCCGCCCGGCGCCGGCGCTGCCCGCCCGGCGCCGGTCCCGTCGCTGCGATACAAACTGTCGATGGCATCTGGCGCAGGCTCTCGAGCAGGCCTGACCGTCGCGGTCACCGGGCCGACGGGCGAGATCGGCAAGGCGGTCGTCTCGGCGCTCGAGCGCGCGCGCGGCGTCGGGCGCGTGCTCGGCATGGCGCGCCGCCCGTTCGACCCGGGGGCACACGGCTGGAAGAAGGTCTCCTACCGCCAGGGCGACGTGCTCGACCGAGGGGCCGTCGACCGGCTCGTCGAGGACGCCGACGTGGTGGTGCACCTCGCGTTCATCATCATGGGCGGCGCCGAGGAGAGCGCCAGCGTCAACCTCGACGGCTCGCGCAACGTCTTCCGCGCCGCGGTCGAGGCGGGGGTCGGTCGGCTGGTGTACGCGTCCTCGGTCGCGGCATACGGCTTCCACGCGGAGAACCCGCAGCCGCTCGACGAGGACGTGCCGGCACGTGGCACGGCGGCGCACTACTACTCGGCGCAGAAGGCCGAGGTCGAGGCGCTGCTGCGCGAGACGCTCGAGGGCAGCGGGACGGCGCCGTACGTGTTTCGCCCGTGCATCGTCGCCGGGCCGAATGCGCCGCTGCTGCTCGACAGCCTCCCGTACACGCAGATCTCAGAGCGCCTGCCGGCAGCGGTGCTGCGGCTGCTCGACGGCGTGCCGATCCTCAAGCCGGTGCTGCCCGACCCGGGCGTGCCGTTCCAGTTGGTCCACCACGACGACGTGGCGAGCGCGATGCGCGCGGCGGTGCTGGGTCGCGGCGAGAGCGGCGTCTACAACCTGGCGGGGCCGGGCGAGATGACGGTGAAGCTGCTGGCGAGCGAGCTCGGCTGGTACTCGATCCCGGTGCCCGAGCTGGCGGTCGACGCGGTGGCGGAGCTGGTCGGGCGGCTCGGCTTCCTGCCGGCCCAGGCGCAGTGGATCAGCGCCTTCCGCGAGCCGGTGATCATGAGCACGGCAAAGGCGCGGCGGGAGCTCGGCTGGCGCCCGAAGCACGACGCGCTGAGCACGCTGCGCGAGACGATCGCGGCCGCGCGCCTGGACCCGCTGATCCGCTGAGCAGGACAGGACGCCATCGGGCGGGGCTGATTCGACGCACGGCGCGGCGAAGCGTCGTAGGGTTCCTCACTTGAGGAGTGCTCGCTTGGACGTTGACCGACCGGCGCCACGTGGCGTGGCGCTCGTCACGGACACGACGCCATACCTACCCCCGGGCCTGATCGAGCGCTGGGGGATTCACGAGGTCAGCCTGTACGTCGGCTGGGACGGCGATCTGCGTCGCGAGAGCGACTACACGGACCTGGACGCGTTCTACGCCAAGCTGCACGCCTCGCAGCTGCTGCCGACGACCTCGCAGCCGTCGGTGGGCGACTTCGTGGCTGCATACGAGCCGCTCGTGCAGGCGGGCCACGACGTGCTCTCGATCCACATCGCGGGCGGCCTCTCGGGCACGTGCGAGAGCGCGCGCGAAGCGGCACGCTTGATCGCCCGGCAGGGGCGCTCGGAGCGCGTGCAGGTGATCGACGCGCAGACCGGCGCGGGCGGCCTCGGCTGCCTCGTGATCGCAGCGGCGCGTGCGCTCGAGGAAGGAGCCTCGCTGGAGCAGGCGAGCAAGGTCGTCGAGGCGGCGCACGCGAGCTTGGACATCTGGTTCTGCCTGGACACGCTCGAGTACCTGCGCCGCGGCGGGCGCATCGGCGCCGCGCAGGCGGCGCTCGGGACGGCGTTGAAAGTGAAGCCGATCCTCACGTTCGGCACGGAGATCGCTCCGGTCGGGCGCGTGCGCACGCGGCGGCGCGCATTCGAGCAGATGACGGCCTACCTGGCGGAGCTGCACGACCGCGGCGCGACCGATTGGATCGTGCAGCACGCGCAGGCACCGGGCGACGCCGAGCGGCTGGTCGCGTACGGAAGCGAGCTGTTCGGCACGGAGCCGCTGTTCTGTACGCAGGTGGGACCGGTGCTCGGTGCCCATCTCGGCGCCGGGATGCTCGTGGGCGGGATGACGTGCCCGAGCCTCGCGGGGCTCGCCGAGCCCACCTGAGCCCGAAACGCGACGAGCCCGCTCCGCTGCTTCGCGGAACGGGCTCGTGCAGTCGACGCGGGCATGCCCGCGCTTGCCTCGCGTTACTTGACGATCTTGATGATCCGCTCCATGCCGATCAGCGTGTGCGGGCGCCCGTCCTGCGTGGGCATGAAGCACGCCTGCACGTACCAGCCCGGCTTGGCGGTGATCACCTCCTGCTGGAAGGCCCCCGTCGAGATCGGGCCGGCGAAGTCGACCGGCGGTCCGGCGGCGAGCTTTTCAAGGCCCTTTTCGTGACCGGTGGCGAGTCCTTTCAACACCAGCTTGGCGGCCTTCTTGCTCTTCACTGGGAAGCCGATGTTCATGTGCACGAGGTAGCCTTCGTTTTCGAAGCGCACGACCTCGCCGACTTTCAGCACGGCCGGGCCGCGGAAGCCGAAGTCGATCGTCTTCTCGGTCGCCTGCGGTGCGGGAAGCGCTGCCGGCGAGGGAGAAGCGGCGACGGCGAAGCTCGAACGCGGCCACTTGGACGCCTTTTCACCTTCGGCGTTCAGCGCCACGTACTGCCCGGGCGCGAGGATCGTCTGGGCTTCTGTCGGTTTGCCTTTACCGGCTTCGGCGTCGAACACCAGCGAGCCGTACTTGGCGGCGGCGTTGGGGTCGGCTGCGAGCTTGTTGGAGTCGAGGAACGCATAGACTTCGGACAAGCTGACGCCGGGCTTCACCAGGAACAGCACGACCGACGGTTCCTTGCCACCGGTGGCGGTGCTCGCGATGTTGACGGCGCCCGACTGCAATGCGCCGGAGACGGTGATCGAAGTGGCGCTGACGGTGGCCGTCACCGTCGGCAGCGTGGCCGCCTGTGCGGCACCGGCACCGAACACGCCGAGCGCGAGTGCCGTGCAGGCGCCCACGAGAGCGATGGTCGGGTGAAGCGTTCTCCCGGCCCGTGAAGGGCTGATGGAGCGGTGTGACATCTGGTCGATCCTTTCGTTTGACAAGCGGTACGGGCCAGCATCCGTTACCCCCGGAACTGCTGTGATCGTCGGCTCGGCCCACTGCCGAGCAAGGACGCTCGTCCGTCCGTTGGACTCCCGGTCCGGCTCGATAGCCGGAGCCTTCCGCGCGGGCGGAGTATAAGCAGTGGTGAAGCGCGTGTAAACGGTCGCTGCGCTCAGCCGAGCAGTTCGGCGAGGCGATCGTGCGAGTCGCTCAGTCCCTTCTCCATCCCGGAGGCGAGCATCCCGTCGCGTTCCTCGGTGGTGTGAAACAGCGAGACGCCACGCACCCGGGTCCGTTCGCCGAGCGCCTCGAAGCCGGCGGTCTCGATCACGACGTGCCCGGGCATGCCCTCCCATTCGAAGCTCTGCACGATCCGCTCGGGCGGCGCGATCTCGCGATAGACGCCTTTGAAGGCGCTCTGCTCGCCGTCTGAGTCGTTGCGGATCACGAAGCGCCAGACGCCCCCGGACCGCACGTCCATCTGCTCGACGGTCGTGCTCGTCCCGCGCGGACCCCACCAGCGGGCGATCAGCTCGGGGTCGGTGTAGGCGGCGAAGACGCGCTCGCGCGGCACGTCGAAGATGCGCTCGCTCACGATCTCGCGCTCGGATGGCGTGCTGATGCTCGTGACGCCGCTGATGTCCTGCTGCTCGGTGCTCATCTGGCCTCTCCTTTGTCGTCTTCAAGCAGCTCGCCGAGGCGATCGAGGCGCCCGTCGAGCACTCTGCGGTACTGCTCGATCCAGCTCTGGACGTCCTCGAGCCGGCGCGGGCCGAGCGTGCACTGACGCGCGCGGCCGACCTTCTCGGTGCTGACGAGCTCGGCGGCCTCGAGGATCCGCACGTGCTTCTTCAGACCGGTGAGCGACATGCCGAAGGGCTCGGCCAGCTCGCTGATCGTGGCCGTGCCGCCACCGAGCCGCCCGAGAATCGCTCGGCGGGTCGGATCGGCGAGCGCCGCGAATGTCGTATCGAGCTCTGCCTGATACTGAACCATTTAGTTCAGTATAGAGAGAACCGCCCGCAGCCGCGTGGAAGGCACCGCCCCACCCGGAGCCGCCGCTAGGTCAAAGATGCCGGGAAGCGCAAGCCGAGCGCGGCTTCGACGTTCCCGATGCTGTTCGCATAGCCCCCCGTGGCGCCGGCTCCCCGTTCTTGCGCCATCAGCACACCGACCACGGAATAGGCGCCCGCGACCGAGGCGCTCGGCATCACGACGAACGACCCCGAGTCGCCCGGTTCGCAGAAGGCGCCCGATACGACGATTTGTTCTACGTACCTGGCGCCGCCTTCGAGCGGCACCGTCACGTTGATCAGGCTGATGTTGCCCGTCGTGACCTTGCTCGCAGCGCCCGACTTCTGGACCTGCTTGTTGAGGTCGGACTGCTGGAGGTGGTAGCTCCCGGCCAAGGTTCCGATGTTGAGGATCGTGTTGGAGGGAGCCACGCCTTTGACCGAGCCTGCGAAGCCGCCGGCATCGACCCCGACGTCGGGGTTGCGGACAGACATGCTCACTTGGGACACCTGAGGGCCCCTGGGAGGCTGCATGACCTTGCTCCCCTTGCTGTTGGAGTCGACCGGACCGAGCACATGGCTGGCCGACACTCCGACAGGCCAGGTGAGACCAAGTTCGTCGGTCCAGTCGGCAAATCCGCCTAGCGTGCCCGCGTAGCCCGTCGGCTCGCCGGGCGGCGGCGGGTTGGCCGCGATCGCACAACCGCCGACAAGCGGCCGTCGTTCGGATTCATCGATCGAGATTGCGCCGGCCGCCACCAGCTCAGCCGGCCCCCTCTCGACGACATCGGTGGGAACGCCATCCAGGCTCGCCGGAATGAGACTCGCCGCGTCGATGCTGTCCGAACTGAGCTTCCGCTCCACCAGGACGACAATGGCGAGCTCGTCCGTTTGCTTTCCGGCAACGGTCTTGTACCCGATGCCAACTGCGTGCACGCCGGCCCTGGCGAACAACTCGGACTCGTGCGACGCCTGGATCTGCTTGAGCTCCTCAACACCGGCCATTGCGAAGTCCCCCTTCACTCACGCGAGAACTCGACGGGCCCTCGCTCCGCACCTAACCTACCATCGCCCGCATTCTCGAATGCTCCGGCTTGGTGGACGCTGCGGGAGCTCCGCACGACCTACACGCCCATGCTCACGGCTGCGCCACCGGAACGGGCGTATCGAGCGCAGCCTCGGTCGAGACGAGGATCGCGCCCTCTCCGGTGGCGTAGGCCTCCTCGCCGTGCTGCACGACGTCCATCCCGAGTCCCTCCTCGCGTTCGGTGGCTCGCAGGGGCGTGAGCAGCGCGAGCAGTCGCAGCAGCACGAACGTGGCGATGAACGCGTAAGCGGGGCCGGCAAGCCCGGCGATCGCCTGCCACTCGAGCTGATGTGCGTTGCCGTAGAAGAGGCCGTTTGAGACCCCGTTCCATGAAAGCTGAGCCGCGAAGCCCAGAAACAGGATCCCGGTCAGACCAGCCGTGCCGTGCGCGGCGAGCACATCGAGCGTCTCGTCGACTCGAGTGCGCGGGCGCAGGACGATGATCGCGTAGCTCGGCAGCGCGGCGAGCGCGCCAAGCGCCATCGCCCAGGCAGGACTGATGTACCCACCGGCCGGCGTGATGCCGACACAGCCGACGATGATCGCCGTGGCGGCGCCGATCGCCGTCACCCGGCGCTGACGCAGGAGATCGAGCAGAAACCAGACGAACAGCGTGCAGGCCGGCGCGAGCAACGTGTTCGTGAATGCGAGCACGCTGGAGCGGCCCGCCGAGAAGCCGCTTCCGCCGTTGAAGCCGAACCACCCGAACCACAGCAGTCCGGCGCCGAGCAGCACGTAGACGGCGTTGTGCGGCAGCAGCGCCTGGCGACCATAGTCCTTGCGCGCACCCACGACGAGCGCGGCCGCCAAGGCCGAGAAGCCGGACCCCATCTCGACCGGCACGCCCCCGGCGAAGTCGAGCGTCCCGTGTGCCTGCAGCCAGCCGCCACCGAACGCCCAGTGGGCAAGCACGGCATAGACCAACACCGACCAGAGAGCCGAGAACACGAGCATCGGGACGAACCTCATCCGCTCGACCACCGCGCCGGAAACCAGCGCGACGGTGACGATGCAGAAAGCCGCCTGGAAGCTGAAGAACACGAGCTCGGGGATCGACGTGCCGGCGCGCGGCGCGAAAGCGACACCTTTGAGGAACGCGTGGCCCACTCCGCCGATGAAGCCGTTGCCCTGGTCGAAGGCCAGCGAATAGCCGACCACCGCCCACGTGATCGTCGCGACGGCAATCGCCGCGATCGACATCATGAACGTGTTCAACGTGTTCTTCGAGCGCACGAGCCCGGCGTAGAAGAGCCCGAGCGCCGGGGTCATGAGCAGCACCAAGGCCGTCGCGGCGAGCATCCACGCGGTGTCTCCGGCGCTGATCCCCGCTGCCCCGAGCGCGATCACTTTTCCACTGGCGTCACGGCGCCTTCGTCGGTCTCACCCGTGCGGATGCGTATCGCCTGCTCGAGTGGCGTCACGAAGATCTTGCCGTCTCCGACCTCCCCCGTCCGAGCTCCCGAGCAAAGTGCCTCGACCGTGCTCTGCACGAAGTCGTCGGACACGGCCACCTCGAAGCGCACCTTCTCGGAGAGCTCCATCTTGACGGTCGTTCCGCGATAGGTCTCCACGCGCTCGAGCTCGCCTCCATGACCCTGGACACGGCTCATCGAGACGCCACGGACGTCGGCGCGGTAGAGCGCCTCGAGCACATCGTTGACCTTCTCGGGCCGCACGATCGCGGTCACGAGCTTCACAAAATCCCCGCTCCTTCGACCCGCAGGCGGCGCAAGGCCGCAACCATCGGTTGGACATCGCCGTCGTCCCGGCGAGAGCCGCATCTCGCGCCGAGCGCGCGCGACACTATCACGGCGCCTAGCCCGCTCGATTTCGGCTACGCGCCCATCCGCCGGCCACCGTCGCGCTGGGCGATCGTGAGCGAACGGCAGTCGTCGCTCGGATCGCCCAGCGGCCTCAGCTCAGCGTCGCCGTGCTCCTCCCCCGGCAGCGCCTGCGGCGGCGGGGGACCTTTTTGTCGTGCGCGAAGCTGGTTTCCTCGTGCGCGAAGCTGGTTTCCTCGGGGACGAAGCAGGTTTCCTCGTACGCGAGGCAGGTTTCCTCGTGCGCGAAGCTCGTGCTCTTTGCGAAGCGGGGATCTCGGCTTTGGCGACAGCTTTGGTGAAACGCGGGATCTGCTTCTCCAGGTAGGAGCGCATGCGCTCCTCCTCGCGCAGGATTCCGCGCACCAGGCGCTGCGTATCCCTGTCGCCGAGCGCCTCGGCCAGCGCGTGGATGCCGGTGTAGGTGGCGATCTCTTCGGACTCGCTCGTGTACTCGGTCTTGACGTTCTTCAGATGCTTCTCCTCCTGCCCGGTGCCCCTGATCGCGTGCATCGGGCCCTGCGCCAGGGCGATCACCTTCTGCGCGCCGCCGAGCACGGCCTGCGCGGCGTCGGCCACGACGTCGGGTCCGGGAGGATCGATCGTGGCGGGAACGCCGCCGAGCGCCTTGATGCGTTTCTTGACCTCCCTGCTGTGGCGCTTGGTCTCGGTGAGGTGCTCTTTCAAGCGCTTCCTGTACGGGGCGTCGGCGGTCATCGCGATATGTGCCTGCAGCGCCGTCTCGAGCTTCTGCTCCAGGCCGTAGGCCTCGTTCAGATACTGGACCAGCTTCTCTGCGGCGGCCGATGATTCAGCCATTTCCATCTCCTTGTCGTCTTGGCGGCTTCGCCGCCGGTGATTGTCTCCATGCAGGGCAGGGCGCCCGACGATCGCGTGAGTCACTTGCTTGCACGCGACGGCGCAATGGAGTCGATCCTGCTGATTGGCTACCCACGATCGCCGATCCGCAAGCAGAGCCGCGGTCGGGCTGCCCGGTTCGCGCGCGATCTCGATCGGCCAGATGAGGGCCGGAAGCATGATGCCTCCGGCCCTGCCTGTGATCCGGTCGCCCTACTCGGCGGGCTCGTTCGGGTCTTCGCGGCCGGCGAGCGCCAGCGAGTTCTCGAGCACGGTGCTCAGGTGGGATTCCTGAATCGGCAGCGCCCAGTCGGTCAGTTCGGCGAGCGCCGTGTGGCCGGCACGCTCGTTGAGCTTCTTGACGATCGCCCAGTGCCCGACCTCGCCGGCCTCGGCCATCGTCAGGAACTCGAAGCCGTCCAGCGCCTCCTCCTCGTCGGCGAGGTAGGTCTTCATCATCTCTTCGGCCTCTTGGCGCGTTTCGCGGCCGGCGTCGAGGATCGCCGTCTTCTTGCCGTCGAACGTGCCGGCGACTTCGGTGCAGCGCTGCTCGGTCTCGGCCGCGTCATCGTGCATCTGCTCGAGCACGGCCACCAGGTCGCGCTCGTCCTCGTCGAGCATGCCCTTGACCTGCTCGGTTGCGGACTTCGAGGCCGCCGCCAGGCCCAGCACCTCGGCCAGCTTGCTCTCCAGATTCGTCAGGTCCGCCATAGCTCTCCTTCGTGGATTCGGTCGCACGTGCGTTAGCGCACGCCGGGAGCCCGTGCCAGAACTGGCGATCGGTGCTCGTCGATGCATCTACCCGACGCTCCACCGGGGCAAACGAGTCAGCGGCGCGCCTTACCCGTCCCGCGGGCTGGGCGGCTACGCCTCAGCCAGCGCGGCCAGCACCTGCTCGTCGTGCTCGGCCGGCTTCACCTTGCGCAGCACCGCGGCGACCTTGCCCTCGGAGTCGATCACGAACGTGGTGCGCTCGTTGCCGAAGTACTTTCTCCCGTACATCGACTTCTCGACCCACACGCCGTAGGCCTCGGCGACGCCGTGATCCTCGTCGGCGAGCAGCTGGAAGTCGAGCGAGTACTTCTCGTGGAACTTCGCCACCTTGGCGACGGGGTCGGGTGAGAGGCCGAGCACGACGGCGCCGGCCTGCGCGTAGTCGGCTTTTCGGTCGCGCACGCCGCAGGCCTGGGTCGTGCAGCCGGGCGTGTCGGCCTTCGGGTAGAAGTAGACGACGACGCGCTGGCCGCGGAAGTCCTTGAGCCGAACCGGTCGCCCGTCCTGGTCGGGCAGCTCGAAGTCGGGGGCTGCGTCACCTGCCTCGATCACAGCTCGATCCTAGCCGCGCAAGATGTGGCGAGCGCTACGCCCGTCCGCCGGACGTGCCGTTGCCATCCGGCTCGTAGGGCGCGTTCGGCAGAGCCGGCACGTCCTCGTCGGGAACCTCCTCGGAGCCGCGGGGCCGAAGCACGAAGATCTCAGCCTGCAGGTCGTTGGCGGGGTCGTTGGCGCTCATGAACGAGCGAACCGAGCGGTACATGATCGTCTCGACGGCCGTGCGGAACTCGCTCTCGACGGAATGCTGCATCGCCAGGCGCGAGCTCATGATCTCCCGCTCGTGGCCATTGTCGTGGAGCGTCTGCTCACTGCGCGTGAACCCGCCCTCGAGCACGACCGTCAGCAGATCCTCGGAGAGGTGGGCGCGCGCCCTGACGGGTCCCTTGCCGTAGAACTGCTTGTGGATGCGCACGATCGCGTTCGACACGTCAGCAAGCATCTGGCCGCGATCGCTGTGCGCTCCATTTTGTCGGTCCTCGTTCTTCGGTTCGATCGGCGCCTGCGACTCCATCTGCTTGCCTCCTCTCGTTCGTATAACGGTTCTCCGTGCCCACACTCGCGCATCTCTGCATGAGTGCAACCCCGGTTTACGCGTGCAGCCATCGGCGGGTCGCGCCGATGGCCGGTACGAAGTCTCGATCCTCGCGCTGTGGCCGTTTGTCTGCGCCGATCAGACGCTCCCTGCGCCGCACAGCCGACGCCACAGGGCGAGACTCGATCAACGCATCGGAACGGCCTCGGACACAGCGAACGATAGCGGATGCCCTGGGCTCAAATGGTGAACAAGGAGGCCGGGAGCACCGGCCTCGTGGCCTCAGCTCTTGCCTCTGGACCAGGCCCTCTGCGCCTCAGGGGGCCGCTCTCCCGGCCAGGAGCCGGTGAGCTGCGAGAAGGCGTGGCGCGAGCCATGGTCGGCCAGGCCCTTCACAAGACGGAACAGCGCGCCTTCGATCGCGAGCGCCAGGGCAAGCATCCCGATCGCGACGGGTCGCTGCTCGGGCTTCGGCGGCTCGTCCTTGTCGAGCACCGTCCACAGACCACGAAACAGCTTCTTGCCGAGCAGCCCGGCGAGCAATCCCGCCACGGTGCTGACCGGTCTGAAGATCAACTTGCTCACGTCCCTCCCGTACCCGCTGGCCTAAGCCGACCAAACGGGAGTCCATACCGGTCCTTCAGCGAGCCCGGCGACGGCTGATCGGGAAAGAACGGGTAAAACGTGGGATATGGCCACGCAAACGCAGAGCTCTCAGGGCCCGCTAGCGGACTACGCACCCGGCGAAGAGCGTCCGCTCGGGGGCTACGCCACATTGACGGCCACCTTTGCGAGCTTTGCGGCGGGCTTCTCGATCTGGGTCCGGCGCTCGGGGCGCGAGCTGCCCGAGCGCATCGACGCGCGCGACCTCGCGCTGATCACGGTCGCGACGCACAAGGCGTCGCGCATGCTCGCCAAGGACCGGGTCACGAGCGCCGTGCGCGCACCGTTCACGCGCTTCCAGGGAAGGGGCGGCCCGGGGGAGGTCGAGGAGCGCCCGCGGGGGCGCGGCCTGCGCAGAGCCATCGGGGAGCTGCTGATCTGCCCGTTCTGCCTCAGCGTATGGATCGGCTTCGCTTTCGCTGCCGGCCTCGTGGTGGCACCTCGGCCGACCAGATGGGCCGCCTCGGTGCTCGCAGTGGTGTTCGGCTCGGACGTGCTGCAGGTCGCCTACAAGCAGCTCGAGAACACGCTCTGAAAACTTGGGCGCGCGCTCCGCGCCTGCCCCGATGAGGAGGCACGTCGCACGCGCCCTGCGGCTCAACGATGAGCGAACCTAAAACCCACGCGAAGGCCGCTACCAGTCCTCTAGCCGGGTGAACCGGGGCTAAACGGGCTGCACGCCATACCTAGACCTCGGCCGCACGACATCGGGCACCACTCGCGCCTGTGCGGCCTAGCGCAGCAACCGCGACAGACGCCGGTCCTTCAGCACGCGCCCGTCGGTCTGGCAGTGGGGGCAGTAGGCGATCACGTAGTCCTCGAAGTGAACCGCCTGCAGCGTCTGCTCACAGCGCGGGCAAGGCTCACCCTCGTGCCGGTGCACGCGCAGCGGCATCGGCAGCTTGTCGGGGATCGGCAGCTCGACGAGCTCCTCGTAACGGGCCAGCGCGTCGCCGAGCACGGTCACGATCGCCTCGCGCAGGCGCGTGCGCTCCTCGGAGTCGAGGTCGGCGCCGCGCTTGAACGGCGAGAGCTCGGCCGTCCAGAGGATCTCATCGACCCAGGAGCGCCCGATGCCGGCGATCGTGCGCTGGTCGCGCAGCAGCGAGTGAAGCGGGCGCGGCGTGTCGAGCAGCTCGGCCAGCTCCTCGCCGTCCGGCGGATCGGGCCAGGCTTCCGGGCCGAGCTTGGCAAGCGCCTCGTCCTGCTCGAGCTCGCCGGCGCGCAGGAGCTTGACCCAGGCAGCCTGCTTTGAGCCGAACTCGCGCAAGCGCAGCTCGCGTCCGTCGTGCAGGCGCACGAGCAGCCGTGAGGTGCGGTCGCGCGGGCCGGCGCGCTTCTCATACAGCTGCAGGCGCCCGGCCGACATCAGGTGGATTAGCAGCGCCAGCTCGCCGTCGGTCTCGACGATCAGGTTCTTGCCGCGCCTGCGCACGGCCATCACGTGCGTCCCGTCGAGCGCGGACAGCGGCGGGTCGAACGTCTTCAGCGCGTTGATGCCCGGCGCAACTGCCGACTCGACTTCCGCGCCCCGCATTGCACGGTCGAGCAGCCGCGCGGTGATCTCGACCTCCGGCAACTCAGGCATCGCCCTCCCACTCTAGGAGACGCTAGGAGGACGCTGGCCGGCGTCGGCCGGCGTCCTCACTCGCTCGCGTGCCATCCGCACGCCACGCTCCCTGCGTCCTTGGCCGACTTGACCATCG
>DATINR010000021.1:0-4415 GCA_035473995.1 Solirubrobacteraceae bacterium | reverse complement strand
CCGTCCTTGTAGCTGCCGTTGGCGCGCGGGTACTCGCGCAGGGCGAGCGCGGCGGCCTTGACGACCATGTCGTTGTACGTCGGCGCGTCTTGCGAGGAGATCCGCTTGAGCTCGGCGCGCAGCGCGACGCAGGCCTCCATGTCGACGTCGCTCTGCAGCGTGAAGTCGGGGATCGTGGCCTTCGACTCGGCCATCCGCCGCGCGATCGTCTGCTGCATGCGCGAGAGCTCGTGCGTGGTCGTCTGTCCCTTGGCCGTGGCCACGTCCTCGCGCGCGCCGCTCGCGGGCGGGCCGGGGGACGTGCCGGGGGCGGCCGGCGCTTGCGTCGCGCTCTCGGCGGCGGGACCGGCAGCACCGGCGGCGGCTTCGACGTCGGCCTTGACGATGCGCCCGCCGGGACCGCTGCCGCTGAGCGAGGCGAGATCGACGCCCTGCTCGTGAGCGATGCGCCGGGCCAGCGGAGAGGCCTTCAGGCGCCCGCCCGGGGCGCCGGATGGTGCGGCGGGCGCGACAGGGCTCGTGGCGGCCCGGGCCACCGACTGCGTCGTCGGTGCCCCGGTCTCGACGACGGATTCGACGAGCTGCTCCTCGGACTGCTCGCGGGCGGCGCCGTTGGCGGACGGCTCGTCGCCGGCCGCCGCCCGCCCGGCGCCGGATGCGGCGTCCCCGCCGTCATCCTCGGCAGCGTCGCCGACACGCGCGATGACCTGCCCGACGGGCAGCGTGTCGCCTTCGGCGGCAACACGTTGCAGCGTCCCGTCCTGGTCTGACTCGTAGACCATGGCGGCCTTGTCGGTCTCGATCTCGACGAGCTCCTCGCCGCGGGCGACGTGCTCGCCGTCCTGCTTGAGCCAGCGCAGGATCGTGCCCTCCTCCATCGTGTCGGACAGGCGGGGCATCACGATCTCGGCCATCAGCTCCTCACCTCAGTGGTGTTCGCTGCGGCGCCGGGCGCGGCGATGCCGAGTGTGTCGAGCACGGCGGCGACGACCTGCGGCTCGTGCGGGTAGGCGATGTCCTCGAGCGGCTTTGAGTAGGGCATCGGCACGTCGGCGCCGGACACGCGGCGCACGGGCGCGTCGAGGTCGTCGAAGGCCTGCTCTGAGATCAGCGCGGCGAGGTTGGCGCCGACGCCGCCGTGCGGCCAGCCCTCCTCGACGATCACGCAGCGATTGGTCTTGTGCACGGAGGCGAGGATCGTGTCGAGGTCGAGCGGGCGCAGCGTGCGCGGGTCGATCACCTCGGCGCTGACGCCGTGCCGCTCGGCGAGCGTGCCGGCGGCGCGCTCGGCGGTGAGCGCCATGCGCGAGACGCCGACGACGGTCACGTCGGAACCCTCGCGCGCGATCCGCGCCTTGCCGAAGCCGACGAGCTCGTCCTCGCCGTCGGGCACCTCGCCGCGCACGCCGTAGAGCGACTCGTGCTCGATGAAGATCACGGGGTTCTCGTCGCGGATGGCGCTCTTCAACAGGCCCTTGGCGTCGGCGGCGGTGGACGGCACGGCGACGAGCAGGCCGGGGATGTGCAGGAACAGCGCCTCGAAGCAGTGCGAGTGGGTGGGCCCGAGCTGATGCCCGGCGCCCTGGGGCATGCGCACGACGAGCGGCACGCAGGACTGCCCGGCGAACATGTAGTGGATGTGCGCGGCGTGGTTGACGATCTGGTCGAAGGCGAGCAGCGCGAAGTTGATCGTCATCAGCTCGACGACGGGTCGCAGCCCGGCCATGGCGGAGCCGACGCCGACGCCGACGATCGTGTTCTCGGAGATCGGCGTGTCGCGCACGCGCTTCTCGCCGAACTCCTCGAGCAGCCCGTCGGTGACCTTGAAGGCGCCGCCGAACACGCCGATGTCCTCGCCCATCAGGAAGACGCGCTCGTCGCGGCGCATCTCCTCGCGCAGCGCGGCGCCGAGCGCCTCGCGGTAGCGCAGCTCGGCCATCAGGCGCGGTCCTCGCCGTGCGCGAGCGCGTCGGACATCTGCTGCGGGATCTCGTCGTTGCCATGAGCCTGGGAGAACTCGTCGGACGGCGCGCCGTCGGGCGCGGCCTCCTCGGGGTCGGTCGTGCGCACGGAGTACCAGCCGCGCGAGGCGTCGCTGAGCACGTAGACGTCGTCGTACAGCGTCTCGGGCGCTGGGAAGGGCGAGGCCTCGGCGAACTCGACTGCGGCGTCGACGCGCGCGAGCGCCTGCTCGTCGATCTGCTTCAGCTCGTCCCCGTCGATCACGCCCTCGCGCACGAGCCGCTCGCCGAAGGCGGGGATCGGGTCGCGCTGGCGCCAGTGGGCGACCTCCTCCTTGGAGCGGTACTGCTCGGGGTCGGCCATCGAGTGGCCGCGGAAGCGGTAGGTCACGGCCTCGACCAGCAATGGGCGGCGCTCCTCGCGCACGCGCGCGATCGCCTCGCAGAGCACGGCGTAGGTGTCGAGCACGTCCATCCCGTCGCAGCGCATCCCGGGCACGCCGAGGCTCTCGCCCTTGCGCTGCAGGTCGGTCACGGCGGAATGACGGCTCAGGGAGGTGCCCATGCCGAACTGGTTGTTGGTGACCATGAACACGACGGGAAGCTTCCACAGAGCGGCGATGTTGAGCGTCTCGCCGAAGGTCCCCTGGTTGGAGGCGCCGTCGCCGAAGGTGCACAGGGTGACGTCCTCTGAACCCTCGTAGTCAGAGGCGAGCGCGAGCCCGGCGGCGATCGGCAGGTTGCCGCCGACGATCCCGTAGCCGCCCATGAAGCGCCGGGCGGCGTCGAACATGTGCATCGAGCCGCCGCGCCCGCCGGAGCAGCCGTCGGCGCGCCCGAACAGCTCGGCCATCACGTTCTCGGGCGGCGTGCCGCGCACGAGCGCGTGCCCGTGGGAGCGGTAGGTGGAGATCAGGTAGTCGTGCTCGCGCAGGGCGCGGGCCGAGCCGACGATCGTCGCCTCCTCGCCGATCGAGAGGTGCAGGAAGCCGCCGACCTTGGCGCGCGCGTACATCTCCCCGGCGCGCTCCTCGAAGCGGCGGATCAGCGTCATCGTCTGCAGCCACTCGCGCGCGACGGAGGGCTCGGGCAGGCCGCGGGTCGACTCGGGCGAGTCTCCGGTCGGCTCCTGCGCGCTCGTCATCAATCCACGGTACTCCAGCGCGCGAGAAACTCCGGCGCCCCGAGCTGGGCGAGGTCCTCGCGCAGCTCGCGCGCCATCCGCGAGGCGGCCTGCGGCGGCAGGTCCCAGAACAGCTCGACTTCGCCGTCGTCGATGTTGACCAGCTCGATGTGGTCGACGCGCTCGGCGTCGGCGAGCAGCGCCGGCGTGCGCCCGCCGCGCGTGACGATCAGCCGGTAGGCGGCCTTGGCCTTCACGGCGCGGCACCGACGAGCTCGAGCATGCGGACGGCGGCCTGCTCGACGGCGCGCTCCCCTTCAAACACGTCCCCGGCGACGACGATCGCGGGGATCTCGATGATTCCGAGATTGGCCGCTTCGCTCGTGGCGGCGGCGAGCTGCGCGGCGACCGAGCCGAGCTCGGCGCCGCGCGTCACGGCGGCCGGGTGCATCTCGCAGGCGGCGGCTGCGATCAGCACGTTGTCGAGCTGGGACAGGTCGCGCGCGCCGGCGAAGGCCTGGCGGAAGGCGGCCTGGGCGAAGGGCACGGTGCGCCCGATCGACTTGGCGTACGTGGCGGCGCGCATCGCCAGGGCGCTGTCGCAGGGGAACGGCTCGGGCCAGCGCAGCGGCTGCAGGCCGAGCCGGGAGGCGCGGCGGGCGACGTCCTCGCGGAAGGCCTCGCGCTCGCTCTCGCAGCGCCAGGTCGCCAAGCGCTCGCCCCCGGGCAGCTCGCTTGCGAGCACCGGACGCCACTCGGCGGGGCCGGGCAGCGCGTGCAGGATGCGCTCGGCGTCCAGGTAGGCGAGCGGGCTGGCGAGGTCGAAGTAGAAGGCGGCGTCGATCATTCTCAGAGCGTATCTCCGCCGCACCGACGTAAACGCATCCGGCTCCGGGCCGGGAACACCCTCCGCTTCTGGAGTGATCTTGTGCCGCTCCGGGTGTTCCGGCGGTCAGCACGGTCGGGCATCCGCCCTTTGTGGCTCAGCCGTGAATCAACCAGCCGTCGGCTGCGCGTCCGGCTTCCATCACGGCCTCGGACAGCGTCGGGTGGCCGTGGATGATGCGCCCGACCTCGGCGTAGCCGCCCTCGAGCAGGCGCACGTTGACGAGCTCCTGAATCAGCTCGGTGGCGCGCGTGCCGACGATGTGCCCGCCGAGCAGCTCGCCGTACTTGGACTCGCCGACGAGCTTGATCATGCCGCCGGTGTCGCCGTAGACGACGCCGCCGCCGACGGCGCCGTACTGCACTTTGCCGACGACCACGTCATAGCCCTGCTCGCGAGCCTGCTCCTCGGTCAGCC
This sequence comes from Solirubrobacteraceae bacterium, assembly GCA_035473995.1. Taxonomy (GTDB): domain Bacteria; phylum Actinomycetota; class Thermoleophilia; order Solirubrobacterales; family Solirubrobacteraceae; genus Palsa-744. The sequence continues at coordinate 28 of DATINR010000021.1, read as the reverse complement.
CGAAGGAGCCGACGTTGGGCGTGCAGAA
>DATINR010000020.1:0-8925 GCA_035473995.1 Solirubrobacteraceae bacterium | reverse complement strand
GTGGCTGCTCGGCCCGCTGGTAGTCGCCGCTCACCGTCTCCACCAGACCGACCGCCAGCAGCGCCATGCCGACGCCACGCCGGTCGCGCATCGCCCGGCGCAGGCGCAATGCCTGCTCCAGGCAAGCGCGCGCCAGTTCAGGGGAGCCCTCGGCGAGCTCGAGGTAGGCACGCCGGATCAGCACGTCCGCTTCTCCACGCGAGTCCTCGGCGCCCGCGAAGCGCTCCCCCGCCTCCTCGAGCAGCTCGCGTGCCCGTCCCCGCTGCTCGCGCACGCGCGCGATCGTGGCCTGGTTGGCGAGCACGTAGCCGATCGCCGTGTCGCACGAGATCTCGACGAACGGCTGCAGGGTCTCCTCGAAGACGATCCTCAGGCCCGGCTGCCCCGACGGGTCGCTCGAGCGCATCTCGGCGATGTTCAGCAGCGAGAGGATCTTCTCGCCCGAGCCAGCGAGCGGGCGAAACGACGCGGCGCTCTCGATCAGCAGCGCCTCCCCGCCGGCGAGGTCGCCGATCAGCCAGTGCGCCACGCCAAGCGAGTAGACCGAAACCGCCCGCGACGCAGCGAGACCCTCCTTTGCTGCCAGGTCGCGCGCCTCTCCCAGCAGTTGCAGCGCGCGCGACGCATCGTCGCAGGCGACCGCGAACTCGCCGAGCCGTTGCAGTCCGCACCACTGAGCCTGTGCGTCGTCGAGCTCGACTGCGATCTCGTAGCTCTCCTGCGCATGAGTCGCGCCGCACACGAGATCGCCCGCTCGGTAGTCGATCGCCGACATCGCCAGCAGGCCCTGGGCCCGTAGCGCGCTCCGCTCCGGCGCCGCCACGAGGCTCTCCGCCAACCTGGCGTGACCCTCTTGCAACTCGATCCGGCGCAGCCAGAACGGCGCCAGCGCGACGCAGTAGCGCAGCGCCTGCTGCGACTCCAGCGCAAGCAGCACCGCGTGCGCCGCTCGCAGATTCGCCGCCTCGCGGTCCAGGCCCGGCGAGCCGCCTTCGTGCTCGGCCTTCACCAGTGCCCAGCGCGCGTGCCGCGCCCCCAGCGAGGCCCGTTCGCCCGCCGCCTCGAGCTGCTCGAGCGCATAGAGTCGCACGGTCTGCAGCAGGCGATAGCGACGGGTGCGCCCGAGGTGCTCGGCGATCACGAGCGACTTCTCGACGAGCCGCGCGAGCACGTCCGCGGCGGCGTCCGCCTCCAGGCCGTCCCCGGCGCAGACCGCCTCGGCCGATGCGAGGTCAAACCCGCCGGCGAAGATCGCCAGGCGGTGCAGCAGCAGCCGCTCGTCGTCCTCCAGCAACTCGTGGCTCCACTGCAGCGTCGCCGCCAGCGTCTGCTGGCGCGTCGGCCCGACGCGGCTGCCGCTGCGCAGCAGCCTGAAGCTGTCGTCCAGGCGCTCGGCGAGCGTCGCCGTGCCGAGCGCGCCGATCCGCGCCGCCGCGAGCTCGAGCGCCAGCGGCAAGCCGTCCAGGCGAAAGCAGATTCGCGCGATGTCCGCCGCGTTCTCCTCGTCGACCTCGAACTCCGGCACGGCCGCGCTCGCCCGATCGCTCAGCAACTGCACGGCCTCGTAGCGCAGCAGTTCCTCCGGTGCCAGTCGCTGCTCTGGGTCGGGGATCGCCATCGACGGCACCCGGAACACAAGCTCCCCCGCCACGCGCAGCGGCTCGCGGCTGGTCGCGACGATCGTCAGCTCCGGCGCCGCGCGCAGCAGCGCGTCGACCAGCTCGGCCGTTGCCAGCAGCACGTGCTCGCAGTTGTCCAAGATCAGCAGCATCGAGCGCTGGCCCAGGAAGTCTGCGATCCCCTCGAGCGCGGATCGACCCGGCAGGCTGCGGACGTCGAGCGCCGCCGCGACGGCCGGCGCGACGAGCTGACTGTCGCCGACCGAGGCGAGCTCGACGAACGCCCCTCCCTGGGTGTAGGAGCCCTCGACCTCGCGAGCCAGCTCGAGCGCCAGCCGCGTCTTGCCCGCTCCCCCGGCGCCGGCCAGCGTGAGCAACCGCGTGCGCTTGACCAGCGCCAGCAGCTCACGCAGCTCGTGACCGCGGCCGACGAACGTGCTCGCCTGCGGCGGCAGACCCGACGTCTGCTCCCGGTCCAGCCCATCGCCCTCAGCCTCAGCCTCCGCTTCGAGCTCGGCACGCAGCTGCTCGAGCTCCTCGCGCCGTGCGAGCGCCCAGTCCTCGTAGCGATTCTCCGGCAGCAGCTCGCCTCCGTAGAGCGACAGCGCCGCGCGGTAGGCGCCCGGCGATCCCGCACGGCGAGCCTGCTCCCCCGCGTGCTCGAAGTCGTCCACGTCGACGCTCGCCCACAGCGTCAGCAGCTCCTCGCGCAACTCGATCGCCTCGGCCCCCAGAGCGCGCCTTGCGACGTGCACCACCTGGTGCAGGTTGTTCGCCGCCGCCGCCGGGTCGAGCTCCGGCCACAGCGCGTCCATCAGCTGCTCGCGATGCAGGCGATGCGCCTGCGCCAGCGCGAGCAGCTTGACCAGCTCGCGTCCCTTTCGCAGGCGCCAGACCGACGGGTCGACCGGCTCGCCGGCGCGCGTCGCCGCGAACCCACCGAGGAGCTTTATCGAGACATCGCCCGCCTGGTGCAGACGATCCGGACGATCATCGGGCATTGGCTGCAAGCGTCGACCCCCGGGTCTCTTGTCCGCGCGTGGCGCCACCCGCAAGCCGCCCAATGCGCGAAGCCGAACACGGCCAACCCTACTGTGTCGCCGCCCGCCGCAAGTCCCTCCCCGGGCCCACAAAGCGCATGCTAAGGGCGCGCGAAGGCCTGCCTGCGACGGTGCACCGAGTCAATCGAGCGAACCCGGATCAGGAGCCCCACGATGGCCCGAATGCTGCATGAAGCACTGGCGAGGCAGCGCGAAGACGAACTGTTGCGCCAGGCTGCACAAGAGCGCCTCGGCGGATCGCACCGCGATCGGCCGGCGCCGCTCGCCCGGCTCAGGCGATCTGCCCGACGCGCTCGCGCGAGCGCGAGAAGACCAGCACACCGTCGTCGACGGGACCGTCGAACATCTCCAGATCCTGCGCGTAGCTCATCCTGATCTGCCACGGCCCCGACGTGCCCTGGCGCGGGAAGCGGTGGACGGCGCGCTGCACGTAGCCCGCGCCGAAGTCGAGGAACGGCCGCGTCGGCATCGACTCGTCCGCGTTCACGGGAACGCAGCTGTCGTATCCCCGGCGGTTCATCTGCGCGATCAGCTTGCACGCGTATTCACAGACGAGATCCAGCTTCAGCGTCCACGATGAGTTCGTGTAGCCGAACACGAAGATGAAGTTCGGCACGTCGCTGAGCATCGCGCTCTTGTAGACGATCTTCTCCGGCAGCACGACCGGCTCTCCGTCGACAACCAGCTCGATGTCGCCGATCGCGACGAGATCGAGGCCGGTCGCGGCGATGATGATGTCCGCCTCCAGCTCCTCGCCCGAGGCGAGGCGGATGCCGCGCTCGGTGAACGTCTCGATCTGATCCGTCACGACCGAGGCCGTCCCTGCGGAGATCGCCTCGAACAGGTCTCCGTCGGGCACCGCGCACAGCCGCTGCGCCCACGGGTTGTACGACGGGGTGAAGTGCGTGTCGATGTCATAACCCCGCGGCAGCCTGCGCTCGAGGCCCTTGCGCAGCAGCCGCTTGACCAGTTGCGGCCTGCTCTGGCTCAAGCTGTAGATCGTCTTCTGCAGCCAGATGTTCTTGCGCCGCGTGATCGCGTACGCCTTCTCCGGCGGCAGCACGCGCCCGAGCAGGTTCGCCAGGGGGTCCTTTTCCGGCACTGAGATCACGTAGGTCGGCGAGCGCTGCAGCATCGTCACGTGTCCCGCCTTCTCGGCCATCGCCGGCACGAGCGTCACCGCCGTCGCGCCGCTACCGATCACGACGACCCGCTTGCCGCCGTAGTCGAGATCCTCCGGCCAGTGCTGCGGGTGCACGATCGGCCCGGCGAAGCGCTCCGCGCCCTCGAACGGCGGCAGGTAGCCCTGCTCGTAGCGGAAGTAGCCGCTCGCGCAGAACAGCCACGAGCACGTCAGGCGCACCTGCTCGCCTGTGTCCACGCGTTCGGCGTGCACCGTCCAGCGCGCCTGCTCGCTCGAGAACTCCGCGCGCGTGACGCGATGCGCGAAGCGGATGTGCGGCTCGATCCCATGATCCCTCGCCGTGTCGCGGATGTAGTCCAGAATCGCCGGGCCGTCCGCGATCGACTTCTCGTTGACCCACGGCTTGAAGGCGTAGCCATAGGTGTGCAGGTCCGAGTCCGAGCGAATCCCCGGGTAGCGGAACAGATCCCACGTGCCGCCGATCGCGCCGCGGCTGTCGAGGATCGCGTAGCTCTTGCCCGGCAGCTCGCGCTGGAGGTGGTAGGCGGCGCCGATGCCCGACAGGCCGGCTCCGACGATCAGCACGTCGAGATGCTCCGTTGCCTGCGCAGGACGCTCCACCGGCTCGGTCACGCTGGCCATCATCTCTCCTTGGTCTGAGCTCTCGCTTCCCGGAAGTATCTTGACGGACGATCCTATTGGCTGCGCAGCCAAACACGCGTCCGGGGAAGTCCGCAGAGACTCTTCGGCAGCTCCGCCAGAACGTTCGGCCGGCTCCGTGAGAGTCTTCTCAGAACGTGTGAAATTTCTGTCCAGCCTTGTCATCTGGAGACAGACGCTTGGTAGTTTCTCCACGCGCCGCGGGGAACCGGCGCGAGCCTTATCGACGTCGACAAGAGCCGGGGGAAACCATGACTCGACGTATCACCTCGTGCGCGATCGCGGCGGCGCTGGGGAGCCTGTGCCTCGCCTCAGCCGCAGGCGCCACACCGACACAGCTCCTACTCAGCCAATCCGCGGCCTTCTCGCTGCTCGGGCACTCCTGCGGCGGCATTCAGGAGCGCGTCTACGCCACGGGCTTCGCCGCCGACGGCTACCCCGCCGGCGATGTCTACATGCAGACGCGCTGCGGCGGCAGCGGACGCGGCGGCGGCTACAAAACCACGACCTACTCCGCCTGGGCGAACGCGACGTGGAGCTGGTTCGGCGAGACCCGCTCCTTCGCCAAACTCGAAGGCGCCGCTGAAGAAAACACGACCTTCTCAGCCGAAGACAGCCACGGCGACCGCATCTACAACTCCGGCACCGCCGCCTACCTCGAAACGGGCGAACCGCCGCTGCAGCCGCCCGCCGCGCCGACGGGCACGAGCGCGAGCGTGTCGCTCTACGAAGGCGGCGAAAGCGAATACCTGCGAATGCAGGTCAGCTGGACCCCCGATCCCGAAACGGCGGCGCTGATCAGCTCATCGACCGTCACGGCGATGCCGGTCGCAGCCGGGCCGCCGACGCTCAGCACGAGCGTGAGCGGCTCCTCCACGAGCGCGTTCCTAGCGCCGGTCGCGCCCAACACGACCTATCGCGTCACCGTCACGAGCACCGACGCCGAAGGGACCAGCCAGGAGAGCAGCCCGATCGAAATCACCACGCCCAACGAAGACGGCGTGGGCGGTGGCGGTGGCACTGGCGCAGCCGAGATCTGCGAACAGAACAGCGGCTCGATCAAACTCACGCCCGGGCTGACCGAAACGCCGCATGTGCAGGAAATCGCGGTCAAAGGGGGGCTGAAGCTGTGCGACGGACCGGCCGAACCGGCCGAAGCGACCTACGCGGCGCACCTGCTGACGACCGAAGAAGTGACCTGCTCGACACTCGACAGCCTCTCGGCCGAACCGACCACCAGCGCCGTCTCGTTCCTCGTCAAATGGCTGCCGCTCGGCTCGGGCAAGTCGGTCGGGCAGCTGCTCCTGCCGCTGAGCGAAGCCGGCGGCAGCTTCCAGGGAACGCTCGAAGGCGGTCCGTTCGCGGGATCCCACGCCGTATTCGCCTCCTCGCTGTGGGAGAGCTTCAAAGGCGCCGCCACGTGCGGCGTGCCCTCCCCCAAAGGGGTGGTCAAACCGGTCAAGAGCGGGACGTTCGCGACCTCAGCCGTCGAAATCGGCTGACGGCGCCGACGCGGGTGCAAGCCCGCCGCGAGCGAGTGCTGCCCGGCGGGCGCGGGCGGCAGCCCGCGTCAGCGCCACCGCCATAGGTTGACTCCAGTAGACGATGTGATCGCCGCCGTTCAAGCAAATGGGCGCATGCGTCGATGGGTAGGCATGGAGTCCCATCGCACCCGCGACCTCGCGAGTGCGCCCATCCCGCAGATCAGAGGAGATGTCGCCGACCTCAGCGACGTCGCGATCGAGCCTTCCGTGGAGCGCGCCGTGGACGCCGTGCGGGAGTTCCTCGGCATGGACGTCGCCTATGCCACCGAGTTCGTCGACGGCCAGCAACAGTTCCGCGTGCTGCGCGGCGACGGCGACTCCTTCGGCATGCACGAGGGCATGGAGGTGCCGCTCGCGCACACCTACTGCGAGCGCGTGCTCGACGGGCGCCTGCCGAACCTGATGCCCGACGTGCGCGGAGACGAGCGCACGGCCTCGATGCACGCCACCGAGGCCGCCGACATCGGCGCCTTCGCGACCGTCCCGATCACGCTCTCCAACGGTCGCGTCTACGGAACGCTGTGCGCCGCCAGCCACTCCGCCGAGCCGTCGCTCGAGTTCCGCGACCTGCAGTTCCTGCACGTCTTCGCGCGAATCGTCGCCGACCAGCTCGAGCGGTCCGAGCAGCAGGAGCGCGCACGCTCGCTCGAGCAGCGCGCGACCGCCACCAGCACGCTGCTCGCCGCCGTCGGGGCGCGCGACGGGTACACCGCCGAGCACAGTCAGGCCGTGCTCGAGCTCGCCGTGCGGGTCGCGCGGCAGTTGCGGCTCGACGAGCACGAGATCGACCACGTCCGCCAGGCGGCGCTGTTGCACGACATCGGCAAGCTCGCGATCCCCGACGCGATCCTGAAGAAGCCCGGGCCGCTGACCGACGAGGAGTGGAAGGTGATGCGCACGCACCCGATCATCAGCGCCGAGATCGTCACCTGCGCCGGCGGGCTCGACGAGCTCGCGCCTGTGCTGCGGGCCGAGCACGAGCGCTGGGACGGAAGCGGCTACCCCGACGGCCTGTCCGGCGAGCAGATCCCACTGGCCAGCCGCATCACGCTCGTGTGCGACGCCTACAACGCGATGACCAGCGACAGGCCCTACCGCGCAGCCCTGAGCGCCGAGGTCGCGCGCGAGCAGATCGCGGCCGGCGCCGGCACCCAGTTCTGTCCCACGAGCGCCCGCGCGCTGCTCGAAGTGTTCGACGCCGCGTAGCGCCCGGCCGGCACCAAGCTCGCGCACTGCCTCACCGCACTGCGACACACGCCGTCCCGGCGCTGGTCGATGCCGGCACCTACTACCGTTGTCGCGTGACCAAGGCGTCGGCGACCAATTCGCGCGGCCGATGAGCGAGGCTCCCGCGATCGAGGTGCACGGCCTCGTCAAGCGCTTCGGCGACGTATGCGCGCTGGACGGCGTCGACCTGACCGCCGCGCATGGCCAGGTGCTCGGGCTGCTCGGGCCCAACGGCGCCGGCAAGACGACGCTCGTGCGCGTGCTCGCCACGCTGCTCAAGCCCGACTCAGGCAGCGCCAGCGTGCTGGGGCTCGACGTGCAGCACGACGCCGCCAAGCTGCGCGAACGGATCGGGCTCGCCGGCCAGTACGCCGCCGTCGACGAAAACCTCACCGGGCTGGAGAACCTGACGATGGTCGGGCGCCTGTACGGCGCCCACCGTGCCGAGGCCAAGGCGCGCGGGCGCGAGCTGCTCGAGCGCTTCGACCTGACCGACGCCGCCGACCGTCCGACGAAGACCTACTCCGGCGGCATGCGCCGCCGGCTCGACCTCGCCGCCGCGCTCGTCGCCAAGCCGCCCGTGCTGTTCCTCGACGAGCCCACGACCGGGCTCGATCCGCGCAGCCGCCTCAGCCTGTGGGCCGTGATCGAAGACCTCGTCGCCGAGGGCACGACGGCGCTGCTGACGACGCAGTACCTCGACGAGGCCGACCGGCTCGCTGACAGGATCGCCGTGATCGACCACGGTCGCCTGATCGCCGAGGGCACCTCCGACCAGTTGAAGGACCGGCTCGGCGGCGAGCGCCTCGAGGTGCGCCTCGACGACGACGCCGATCCGCAGATCGCCGTGCGCGCGCTCGGCGCGATGTCCGACGAGCCGCCCGCTGTCGACGGCAGCCTCGTCAAAGTGAGCGTGCGCACGCGCCGCGGGGCGATCGTCGAGGCCGTGCGCCGCCTCAGCGAGGCCGGCGTCGGCGTCGCCGATCTCGCGATGCGCCGGCCCACGCTCGACGACGTGTTCCTCTCGCTCACCGGCCACGCCGCCGAGCAGGCCCGCGACGAGGAGGATGACGCGACGCGCGACGGGCACGGCGGACGCGACGGGCAGGACGAGCGCGCTCCCGAGCCGGAGCGGGCCGCATGAGGCGCCTCGTCACCGACACGCTGATCATCGCCGAGCGCAACCTCGTGCGCCTGCCGCGCGCGCCCGAACTGCTGATCGGCTTCACGATCCAGCCGATCATGTTCGTGCTGCTGTTCCGCTACGTCTTCGGCGGCGCGATCCGCACGCCCGGCTACGACTACGTCGACTTCCTGATCCCCGGGATCATCGTGCAGAACACCGCCTTCGGCGGCTTCGCCACCGCGCTCGGGCTCAACGAGGACGTCAGCAAGGGCCTGATCGACCGCTTCCGCTCGCTGCCCATGTCGCGCGCCGCCGTGCTCGGCGGGCGCACGCTCTCCGACGTCGCCACCAACGCGCTGTCGATCACGATCCTGCTCGTCACCGGTGTGATCATCGGCTTCTCCTTCCACACGAGCTTCCTGCACGCCGCCGCCGGGATCGGCCTCTTGCTGCTGTTCGGCTACGGCTTCTCCTGGTTCCTCGCCTTCATCGGCCTGCTCGTCTCCTCGCCCGAATCGGTCAACTCGGTCGGCTTCATCGCCGT
>DATINR010000019.1:0-10592 GCA_035473995.1 Solirubrobacteraceae bacterium | reverse complement strand
GCTGTCGCTGGCCAAGCGCGAGACGCTGCTCGGCCTCGCCGCCGAGCACGACTTCCTCGTGTTCGAGGACGACCCCTACGTGGCGCTGCGCTTCAGCGGCGAGTCGCTGCCGACGATGCTCTCGATCGACCCCGGGCGCGTTGTCTACGCCTCCTCCTTCTCCAAGACCGTCTGCCCCGGCGTGCGCGTCGGCTACCTCGTCGGCCCGACCGAGCTGATCGCCAAGATCGCCAAGCTCGCGACCAACACGTACATCTCGCCGAGCATGGTCGCGCAGTCGATCGTGTACGAGTTCTGCGCCTCCGGCGCGATCGAGCGCTCGATCGAGACCGTACGCACGGCGCTCGCCAAGCGCGCCCTGACACTCGCGCAGGCGCTGCGGCGCGAGCTGCCCGAGGCCGAGTTCGTGCAGCCCGACGGCGGCTACTTCATGTGGGTCACGCTGCCGCCCGGCACCGACGTCGCGCGCCTGTTCGACAAGGCCGCCGAGCTCGGCGTCGCCTTTGTCAAGGGCACCGACTTCCTGCTCGAGGGCGGCGAGAACACGCTGCGGCTCGCCTACTCCGGGGTGACCGAGTCGGAGATCGACGAGGGCGTCACGCGACTTGCCGCGGCGTATCGCTCGCTCTAGCGGCGGTCAGCTCGTCGATTTGAGCGCCCCCGCCGGGGCGAGGGTCGAGGCCGGTGGCGGGAGCCCGCGGCTGAGCCGCCGCCGCGTGCTGTGCCTGGGCGCGATCGCGCTCGTGGCGGGTGCGCTCGTGCTGCTCGCCACGCGCGACGCCATCTCGACGGGTCCCGACTCCTCCGTCTACGTGGGCACGGCCCACAGCGTCGAAGCCGGCCACGGACTCGACGTGCCGATCCACTACTACCCGCTCGGCGACGTCGACATCGGCACGCCGCTGCCCGGGCACTTCTCGCCCGAGCCCACGCCGCTGGTCGTCTACGCCCCGCTGGAGCCGGTGCTGCTGGCCGCCGGAGGAGATCCGCTGGGCACGGCGCGCGTCGAGGACGCCGTGTTCTTCGCCCTGATGGTGCTCGTCGTGGGCCTGTTCGTCCTGCTCGCAACCGCCGAGCCGTGGCTGGCCGCCGCCGCCCAGCTGGTCGTCGCGGGCTCGCTGGTGGGTCACGTCAGCGACGTCGGGACGAGCGCGACCTCGTTGTTCTTCGTCGTCGTCGCGCTGTCCGCCGTGATCGCCCTGCGAGAACGGCCCCTGCGCAGGTGGCTGATCCTAGCCGCGCTCGCCACCGGGCTGGCGACGCTCGAGCGCTACGCCAACGGCGGCCTGATCGTGTGGGGCCTGCTCGCGCTGCGCGGCCGCTGCCGCGAGGCGCTCGCCTTCTTGGCGATCGGCAGCGTCCCGCTCGTCGCGTGGTTCGCCTACCAGCGCATCTCCGGCTGGGGCAGCGGCCATCTGCTCGGCTTCCACGTCGTCGCAGGAAGCTTTCGCGGCGGCGCGCGCTCGGTCGCCGACTGGGTCCTGCCCTCGAGCATCTCCTCCGCGCTGGCCCTATTCGCGGCGCTTGCCGTGGTCGTGGCCGTGCTGCTCGTCGTGCGCCGTCGCCCGACGACGCCTGCGCTGCTGCTCGTGCTCTACGCGGTCGTGCAGATCGTCGTGCTCGAGATCGCGATCACCTTCTTCGACGCCGAGGTCAACCTCGACACGAGGGAGCTGCTGCCGTGCTTCGTCGCCGTCGTGATGGCACTGGCGTGCTCGATCGAGCGCACGCCCGTGCTCAAGCTGCTCGTCGCCGCGGCCGTGGTCGGGGCGCTCGCGCGCGGCGGCGTCGAAATCGCCTCGGATGTGCCCGCCGGCTATGCCACGGCGCGCTGGGTCGAGAGCCCGACTATGGCTGCCGTCAGGGCGCTGCCGGCGCGCACCGTGATCTACAGCAACGCTCCCGATGCCCTCTACCTGCTCGCCGACCGCACGACCTCGAGCGTTCCCGAGGAAGTCGACTTCTCGACACTCGAGCGCAACCCGCGCCTCGCCGCCCAGCTGACCGAGCTCAGACGCACGCTGGCGGCACGTACGGGCCTGCTCGTCTACGTGCGCGGGCTGGGGCGCGACTATCTGCCTTCAGAGAGCTCGCTGGTGCACGAGCTGCAGTTGCGGCTCGTGCGCGAAACGAGCGACGGCGCGATCTACTCGCCGGCCGGGCCGAACAGCCGGTGAGCGGCGCGCTGCCTCAGCGGCCGTAGCGCTGACCGAGGACCAGCTGGTCCGGCAGGGCCGTCCGCTGCGGCGGCGAGGGGTCGGCGATCACCGAGACCGTCTCGGCGACGCTGGGAGTGACGGTGCAGCGGCCGCCGTCGGCGCCCTCGACGACGACCTGCTCCTCGTCGCGCTCGACCAGCTCGCCCTCGAGACCGGGCTCCAGGCCAGACTCCTTGAGGTAGTGCAGCAGGTCCTCGGCCTCGTTCTCGAAGCGCAGGATGCGCACCTTGGCGCCGACCTCGACGTCGCCCAGCGGCACGCCGGCGAGGCGCGCGGCGCACACGATCGGGTGTCCGTGCGGGCACGTCTTGGCGTCGCCGATGGCGGCCAGCATGCGCTCCTCGAGCACCGGCGACATCGCATGCTCCAAGCGCTCGGCCTCCTCGTGCACCTCGTCCCAGGGCACGCCGAGCACGTCGGTGAGGAAGCGCTCGATCAGGCGGTGGCGGCGCACGATCTGCTCGGCGTGCTCGACGCCCGAGTCGGTGAAGGCGATCGTGCGGTCCTTGTCGCGTGTGATGTAGCCGTCGCGCTCCAAGCGGCCGACCATCTCGTGGACGGTCGGCGGCGAGAGCTGCATCGCTCGCGCCACGTTGGCGCCGGTCATCGGCAGGCCCGCCTCGTGCAGCCAGAAGAGGATCTGCAGGTACTCCTCCTCGGCGACAGTCGCTGTGTCGCTGCTCATCGTTTGATCCTAAACCACCGCCAGCGGCGGCCGCTCACGAGTAGAGCTGGTCGAACGTGCACGCGCTCGGATCCTTGTCCTCGCGCCAGCGGCGCAGCTTCGAGCCGTGGCGGATGCGCCCGGCCGAGACGTGGTCGAAGTCGATCTCGACGACGAGCTCTGGGCGCAGGCCGACCCACTCGAGGTCCTTGCCCGCGCTCCAGCGACTCGGATCGGCCGAGCCGCGCTCGCCCGACTCGTACTCGGCGAGGAAGCCGGGCAGGCGCTTCTTCTCCTTCGCCGAGAGGCCCGAGCAGTGGCCGACGACGCGCAGCCGCGGCTTGCCCTGCTCGTCGGTGTCGTCCTCGTCGTAGAGCCCGAGGATCAGCGCGCCGACCGTGCCCTCCTCCTTGCCCGGGCGCCAGCCGACGATCACCGTGTCGATCGTGCGCACGCGCTTGACCTTGACCATGCCCTTGCGCTCGCCCGGCAGGTAGGGAGCCGAGCTCTGCTTGGCGATCGCTCCCTCGGCATCCTTCAGCCATTGCTGCGCCTGCTGCGGTGTGTCGACCGTGTGCATCAGCTCGACCGGCGCCGACGCGAACGGCTTGCCGGCGAGCAGCCGCTCGAGCGCCGCGCGGCGCTCTGAGAACGGCGCGTCCAGCAGCGACTCGTCGTCTCGAGCGAGCAGGTCGAACGCAACGTACACAGCCGGCGTCTCCCCCGCCAGCCGCTCGATCCGCGACGCCGCCGGGTGGATCCGCTGGCCGAGCGCGTCGAAGTCCTCGCGGCCGGCCTCGTCGCGCACGACGATCTCGCCGTCGAGCACGTAGCGCCCCGGGGGCAGTGTTTTCGGCAGGGCAAGCTCGGGGAAGTAGCGGCCCAGTTCCTTGCCGTTGCGCGACTGCAGGTAGACCTCCTCGCCGTCCACGAACGCCAGGCAGCGAAAGCCGTCGAGCTTGACCTCGTATACGTAGTCCTCACCCTCCGGCAGCTCCTTGCGCGAGAGCGCCAGCGCGGGCTTGATCGGCGGCTGCAGCGGCAGGCTCATGCGCTCTCCTTGCTCTCTTTGCGCGCGCGGCTCGGCTGCACGCGCTTGGGCTCGCCCTTCTGCTTGGCGAAGTGCGGCGGCCACGGCGCGTCGCCGAGACCTTCGCGCTCGTCGCGAGCCGCCAGCTCGAGCAGCGACGCGAGTCCTCCCGCGTGCTCGTCCATGTCCGCCGCCGGGTCGCCGCGCTGCTTCAGGCGCGCAGGCACCGTTTCCAGCGTCAGCTGGTCCGGTTCGACGCCGGCCACCTCCTCCCACTCCAGCGGACACGACACGCGTGCGTCGGGCACCGCGCGGACCGAATAAGCCGAGGCGATCGTGCGGTCGCGCGCATTCTGGTTGTAGTCGATGAACACGCCTTCGCGTTCCTCCTTCCACCAGCGGCTCGTCGCGCGCCCGGGCATGCGGCGCTCGACCTCGCGCGCGAGCGCCAGCGCGGCCGTGCGCACCTGCAGGAAGTCGTGCTCGGAGCGCAGGCGCACGTAGATGTGGATGCCGCGCGAGCCGGACGTCTTGGGAAAGCCGCGCAGGCCGTGCTCGCCGAGCACGTCGCGCACGCACAGCGCGACCTCGCGCACCTCGGAGAACGGCACGTCCGGCTGCGGGTCGAGGTCGACGCGCAGCTCGTCCGGGTGATCGAGATCGGTGCGGCGCACTGCCCACGGGTTCCAGTCGATCACGCCCAGGTTCACGCCCCACACCAGATGCGCCGCGTCGTTCGGCACGAGCTCGCGCGCGTGGCGGCCGCTGGGGAACGTGACCACGGCCGTCTGCAGCCACTCCGGCGCGCTGTCGGGCACGCGCTTCTGGAAGAACGGCTTTCCTTCGACGCCGTCGACCCAGCGCTTCATCACGGTCGGGCGGTCGCGCAGTCCGCGCACGACCGCCTGCGCGCACTCGACGTAGTAGTTGACGAGGTCGAGCTTCGTCAGGCCGCGCGCCGGGAAGAACGGCTTTTCGGGATTGCTGACGCGTACCTCCTGGCCGCAGAGGTCGATCACGACGGGCTCAGCCTTCTCAGCGGCCATTGCTGGAAGGATGCCCGATCGTGATCTCGCGAACGCTCCTGATCGCCGCGCGGCCGTTCGGCGGGCGCCTCGACGCGGGGCGCGTAGCCGGCGCGATCGCCGACGGGCTGCGCGACGGCGGCTGGGAGGTCGACCCACTGGCACTCGACGACGATGCCGAGAGCGCCGCCGTCTCGTTGGTGCGCTCAGCCGAGTTCGAGGCGCGGATGCGCGCGGCACGGGCCGTCGTGATCGCCGAGCCGCGCCTCGACGAGCGCACGCTCGCCGGCACGGTCGCCTTCGAGATCGCCACTCGCGCCCGCCAGGGCGGCGTGCCCGCGTACGCCGTCACCGGCGAGGACGATCTCGACTCCTTCGATGCGCGCATACTCGACCTACAGACGATCCTGCAGGCGCGGACTCATCGGTCGCTGGTGAGCGCCGGGCGGAAGCTGGCGGCGATCATCTGAGTAGAGTGCCATACCTTACGTGTGGTAGATTCTGGCGGTGGTGAAGACGACGATCTACCTCCCCGACGAGCTTCATCAGGACGTCAAGCGAGCGGCGAGGGAGCGCGGCACCAGCGAGGCCGAGCTGATTCGCACCGCGGTCCGCCACGAGCTGCTCGGCGCGCCCGCAGATCAACAGGAGCGTGCCCAGCGACGCGCTCGTCTGCTGGCAGCTATGGGCAAGCTCGACAGCTCGGTCTACCCTTCCGATTACCTAGACGAGCTTCGCGCCCAGTGGCGCGCCTGATCGTTCTCGACGCGAGCTTCGCAATCGCCGCGCTGTCGGCCGGTGACGCGCACCACGATGCGGCGGTGGCCGCACTCGCTGGCGCAAGCGACGACGAGCTCGTGCTCGCCGCCACGACGAGGGCCGAGATCCTCGTGGGTCCTGCCCAGGCGGGTGGCGAGGCGCTGGCGGCCGCCCGAGACTTCGCAGCCGGGTGCGAGACGGTTCCCGTCAGTGCCCCCATCGCTGACGACGCTGCAGCTTTGAAGGCCCTACACCGAGGTCTGAGCCTGCCCGACGCGATCGCGCTCGTAATCGCCGAGATGATCGACGCCGACGTGACGTGGACGTTCGCCCGGCGCTGGCGCGACGTTCAGCCGCGCGTCGCGATCCCCTAAGTGCGTCGCGTCGCAGGCAACCACGACTGAAGTAGACCTGAGAGTTCGGCGCGGACGGCCAGGCATACGCACTCAGCGCTGGCACCCGTGACACCGGCGAGGTGAGGCCGAGCTGACCTCAGTTCAGCGCCGCAGAGGCGGCGTGGCCGCCCTGCGTCCAGTAGACCTCGTTCGCGCGGACGCGATGCCGGTTCGGGCCGATGTTGCTCGCGTCGGCGGCGAGGGCCAAGGAGGCCGGATCGACGTCGAAGCCCGCAGCGAGCAGCCGCCGCGGGCCGCCTGCGTCGAGTGCCTCGACGTCGTAGACGGGGACGCGACTCGTTTCGATACCCGTCGACCGCGCTTCGTCGTTGGCGATCCAGGCGACCGCGCCGTCGCGCTCGAGCACGATCGCCGTGACGGGGCCGACGCCGACGGTTTCGACTCCGTCCAGCGGTAGACCTGTGCCCACTTTGTGAAGGACCCGGCCCGTGCGCAGGTTCCTGACGATCAGTTCCCAGCTCGTCAGGGACCGTGTTTCCGAGAACCGTTCGTACGCGACGAGATCCCCGGCGAGCACCTCCTGTTCGGTCGCCCCGCAGCCGGCCGCCGACAGGCAGCGGTACGGGGCCAGGCCCAGTTCGTAGACGTGGCTGCTCCCGTACGCGCAGCCGTAGACGTTGGTCGAGCCGCCACCGGGTTCCATCGCCGCGTAGACCTGCACGCGCGCGTTCGAGACGATCGTGCGAGCGTGCCCGGGGGCGCACCTCGACACGCGGTGCCGCGGCGTCGCCCCTGCGGGAGCGGCCGATCCGAGCACCAGGACGAACGCGCCCGCCAGAGCTGCCGGGACCATCCGCGTGCATCGAGCTACCCACATGCACCCAAAACGCTGTCGCGGTTGGAAAGTTACTCCCACCAGAGCTGGCCGATGGTCCTGCCAGGCAATTCGCTCAGCGCTGGCATCCCGGGCACCAGTAAGTCGTGCGGCTGTCGTCGCCCTGCCCGTGGCTCCGGATCGACGTGCCGCAGCGCTCGCAGGGCAGGCCGGCGCGCTTGTACACCGCGCGCGGGCGCTCGCTGAAGCCGTCGGCCTCGGCCGAGCGGCTCATCCGCTCGTGCGCGAACGCGACGATCGCCAGCGCCTCCTCGTCGCTCACGCGCCCGAGCGGACGCCAAGGATTGACCGCCGCGGCGAAGCACGACTCGGATTTCCACACGTTGCCGATCCCGGCGAGCACACGCTGATCGAGCAGCGCGTCGCCGATCGTGCGGACAGGGTCCTGCGCGCGCAGGCGCGCCAGGAACTCCTCGGCGTCGAAGCGCTCGCCGATCACGTCCGGCCCGAGCGCCGCCAGCCGCCGGTCGAAGCGCGTGCGGCTCTCGCGCATCAGCTCGAGCACGGGACCGTCGAACTGCACGACGTCCCACCCCTGCGAGCGCAGCACGAGCCACGCGCGACGCGGCGCGCGCTTCCAGCGCGCGCCCTCGCGGTGAACCCCCCAAGAGCCGGTCATGCGCAGATGCGAGTGCAGCGTCAAGTCGCCCTCGAAGCGCAGGAACAGGTGCTTGCCGTGCGCGTCGACCGAGCGCACCGCGCGGCCCGCCAGCCGCTCCGGCCAGCCGTCCGCCGAGTGGCGGCGCTGGGGCGTGCCGATCTGCTCGGGCACACGGTCGAGCAGCACCGCGCGGATGCGCCGCGCCGCGTGGTGGATCGTGTCACCCTCGGGCACGCCTCCAAGATGGCAGAGCGCCGCGACAAATCGAGCAGCTAGTGCTCAGCATGACCGCACCTACGCTGCCGTTCGGACTCGGTATTGGCCAGACATACGGACGCCCAGACGCTACGGCCTGGCCGGCTCTCTGGCACTCGACATCGTGCCACACAACCCACAGACAGTGGCTAGCTAACCGTGTTAGGGCGTGTGTTGCTCTGGAGCTAGCCGAACCGCATACTCGATCGTAATCCGAACAGGCCAGTCCAACTGGACACCCTCCGATTTCATCTCCGCGACAATCGGATTGTAATTGACCATGGCATAGTGGCGCCCTTCCTTTTTCCTATAGGTCGCCGGATAGCTAGGCGTCCAGTACAACGGCGATTGCGCCCCATCCGGCTGAGTCGCCGGATAGCGTAGATGCAATGTCAAGTCGTCGGTTTTTGCTGGCTCGTGCGTCAGCAGATGCTGGAAGTTGCCACGTTCAAGAAGCTCGGAGAGCTTTCGCGTATCTGGCTTCTCGGTGAAGGACTTCGCGTTGAGCGGGCGGCGAGCCTCCTCAGGAATTTTCGTGAACTCAGGGAGGAAGTACACGGGCCGCGGCTCTCCCTCAGCAATGCTTCTGATGTAAACGTGATCCCGCTCGAACTTGCTTCTGAACTCATCTGTGAGTAGCTCGAACCCGAAGCCATCATCTATAACGACTCCGGCCGGTCGCGCGAGGTCCATCAGTCTGGCGGCGAGATTCAATGGACGACCCGAGTAATCGAGCACCGTCCGGCCCGAAGAGATTCGCGTCGCGGCGCCGCGTGCTAGACCAATCCCGAGCTGCGTAGGCACGTCAAAGTTGATCATCGGGTCGCCCTCGGTGATCGTCGGAAACGCACTTAGCAGCTTCAAACTCTCCGTCACGGCATTCTGGACTGCGTCCGTGAGGGTTTGGCGATCATAGTCATAGAGAACAAGCATCCCGTCGCCCGTGAGCTTGACGAAAGCCGCATCTGGAAAATAGTCATCAAGGATGCGGGTGTAGGTGCTGGTGAGAAACTCAGCCGCGTCGCTCGACTCTGCGATCTTTGCAAAGGACGAGAAGCCACGCACATCGAGAAAAATGACGACGACCCGTTGTGAGTGACCCTCGGCCGAATGGAGCAGTTTGCGGAGATTGTTGGGCATTCCTTTGCAGGTATACCCGATGAGAAGCAAGCAGCCGTGACCGGGGTCACACATGAGCGATTGCTCCAGTTCCTACCTTCTGTCGACTTCTGCCACCTCGCGCGCCTCAAGTGAAGCCTCGAGGAGCCTGGGCAACCATTCTCGCCATACCGTCGGCAGCGTCATGTCGTGCGGTCGCGACCGCGATGCCTGAGCCTACGGTGCTTCCTGCGCCGCTAGCGCGCTTCGGCCAGCGCCGCCGGCAGCGCGCCGGCCACCTCGTGGACAAGCCGCGTCGTCGCCGCGACCGTGTCGTAGTCGAGGTTCTCCGGGATGTCGCTCGGCAGGTGGTAGTTGGCCGGGCTGAACCAGTCCGTGATCGACACGATCGTCGCCGTCGGGTAGCCCGCGCGGCTCGGAATCACGCTGTCCGTCGAGGCGCGCGCCCTGAAGCCGCGCAGCAGCGGCGTGCCGAGCCGCTCGGCATGGATCGAGAAAAGCTCGCGCAGCCACGGCGCCGTGTAGTGCTCCATCCGCACCGGTCCCTCGGCCTCGAGCAGCACCAGGTGCGGCGAGCCGACCGTATCGAGGTTGACGAACGCCGTATGCGCCGGGTCGAGTTCTTCGCCGTGGCTCGCCACGAACGCGCGGATCCCGTCCTGCAACGTCTCCTCGGCGCCGCAGGAGACGAGCAGCACGCGCAGCCCCGGCACCGGCTGCTCGCGCAGCAGCTCGGCCAGGCCGACGAGCCCGGCCACGCCCGAGAGGTTGTCGTTGGCGCCCTGCACCGTCTCGCTGCGCCAGATGTCGGCCACGAGCAGCGTGCCGAGCACGCCCATCGCGAGCCCACCCCGCGCGAGCTTGCGCCGGCCCGAGAGCGCCGCGAGCACGCTCGACAGCGGCCCCGACAGCCCGAACCACCATTGCGGCAGCGGCGTCTTGAAGCGTTCGAGCACCGATGGGGCGCGTTCGTGCAGTCGCCGCTGCAGCGTCTGGTCGAACACCATCCCCGTCTGCGGCGCGTCGTGGTGGGCGATCACGACGAGTGTGGTCGCCGCGTTTGGGTCCCCGGCGCGCGCGATCACGTTGACCGTGCTCTTGCGCCGGCGCACGAGCCGGCGCAGCACACGCGGGCCGTTGTGTGCCTCGTCGACGATCCCCGCGAACGCAGCCAGCGCGAGCAGGCCGCCCAGCGAACGCCGGCCCGACAGCACGAGCGCCGCGCCGGCCGTTCCGAGCAACCCCAGCCCGGTCGACGTCGGCGGGAACGTCCCCCACGACGGCTCGTCCTCGAGCTCCACCTCGACGCCGTCGACCGCGCCGAGGCGCTTCGCCAGCCACTGCGCCGCCTCGCGCTCGCCCTCCGAGCACGGCGTGCGCTCGAGCGGCGCCAGCGTCTCGACGACCTCGCGCTGCAGCGCGACGAGCGTCGCATCGTCGAGCCGCACACCGTTTTGGCGCTGCTGGGCGTAGGGCTCGGCGCTCACAGGAAGCACACCCCCTCGCCGCGATATGTGGGCAGCTCGTCGACTATCCGGTCCCCCTCGAGCACGTGCATGGTCATGAAACGCTCGCACAACTCGCCGGCCTTGGCATGACGCAAATAGACACAATCTCCAATCTCAAGCCGATCGGCGACTTTACCGAGCAGCGGCGTCTGCACCTCCCC
>DATINR010000018.1:0-4119 GCA_035473995.1 Solirubrobacteraceae bacterium | reverse complement strand
GCGTGGTCGAGGGGTCGAACGGCCTCCTGCTGGAGATCGACGGCGCGATCGTGCCCAACTACGAGGCGACGTTCCGCACGATCGAGGAGGGCGAGGTCGTGACCGGCCACGTGGTCCGAATCGACCACGACGAGGTCCTTGTCGACATCGGCTACAAGTCCGAGGGCGTCATCCCGGCCAACGAGCTGTCGATCCGCAAGGCCGTCGATCCCCACGACGAGGTCTCACTCGGCGAGGAGGTCGACGCGCTCGTCCTCACCAAGGAGGACCAGGACGGCCGCCTCATCATGTCGAAGAAGCGTGCGCGCTTCGAGAAGGCATGGCGGCGGATCGAGGCGGCGGCCGAATCCGGCGAGCCGGTCGAGGGCACGGTCATCGAGGTCGTCAAGGGTGGGCTGATCATCGACCTCGGCGTGCGCGGCTTCCTGCCGGCGTCGCTGGTCGACATCCGCCGCGTCCCCAACCTCGACGAGTACATGGGCACGCAGATCGAGTGCAAGGTGATCGAGCTCAACCGCTCGCGCAACAACGTGGTGCTCTCGCGCCGCGCGGTGCTCGAGGAGGAGCGCAAGGAGGTCCGCCAGCAGATCCTCGACCGCCTCGAGCCGGGGCTCGTCGTGGAGGGCCAGATCTCCAACATCGTCGACTTCGGAGCGTTCGTCGACCTCGACGGGATCGACGGCCTGATCCACATCTCAGAGCTTTCCTGGTCCCACGTCAACCATCCGAGCGAGGTGCTCGAGATCGGCGACACCGTCCCGGTCAAGGTGCTCGACATCGACCGCGACCGCCAGCGCATCTCGCTTGGCCTGAAGCAGACCCAGGAGGACCCCTGGCAGCGGATCGTCGACACCTACAACGTCGGCGACGAGCTCGAGGGCAAGGTCACGAAGGTCGTCACGTTCGGCGCCTTCGTTGAGATCCTCGACGGCGTTGAGGGGCTCGTGCACATCTCCGAGCTCGCTCCGCACCACGTCGAGAGCCCGCGCGAGATCGTCCACCCGGGCGATGAGATCAGGGTGAAGATTCTGGAGATCGACTCCGAGCGCCGCCGCCTGTCGCTGTCGGCCAAGCGCGTCGAGGACCAGATCCTGCCGGTGTCGCGTCCGGGCGAGCCGCAGGCGCAGCCCGCGGCCGGCGAGGACGCCGCCGAGGAGGCGCCCGGCGCCGAAGCTGCTGCGGAGGCTCCGAGCGCCGAGGTTGCGGAGGCGCCGGCTGCCGAGATCGCTGAGGCGCCGGCGGCTGAGACTGCGGAGGCGGCCGAGGCCGAGGCCGAGGCCGCAGAGGCGCCCGCCGCTGCCGAGGAGGCTGCCGCGCCCGCGGAGGCCGAGCCGGCCACCGAGGAGCCGCAGGCTGTCGTTGAGGCGGATGCGTCGGCGAGCGCCGAGAGCGCCGTGGCCGAGCCGGCCGAGGAGCAGCCGGAGGCCTCCGTGCCGGACGAGGCCGCCGCGCAAGCTCCGGCCGACGCCGACGCCGAGCCGGCGCCGGACGCCGAGCCGGCGGCCGAGCCCGCGCAGGACTGACGCGCGCGCCGGACGGCGACGCGACGGTGAAGCACGTGGTGCCCTTCGTGGGCCTGACCGGCGGCATGGGGGCGGGCAAGTCGACCGCGCTGGACGCGCTCGAGCGGCTGGGGGCGGCGACGATCTCGAGCGACGCCGTCGTGCACGAGCTGTGGGCGGGCGACGAGCAGCTGCGCCAGGCGGTGCTCGAGCGCTGGGGCCCGGAGCTCGCGCCCGGCGGCGCGATCGACCGCTCGGCGGTGGCGGAGCGGGCATTCGCCACGCCCGAGGATCGCGCGTGGCTGGAGGGCCTCTTGTGGCCGCTCGTCGGCGCGCGCGTGGCGGCGTGGCTGGAGCAGGCGCGCGCGGAGCCGGCGCCCGGAGCGGCGCGGCCGCGGGCGGCGGTGGTCGAGGTGCCGCTGCTGTTCGAGGCGGGCCAGCAGGCGATCTACGACGCGACGATCGCGGTCGTCGCCGACGAGGAGCTGCGCCGCGAGCGCGCGGCAGCGCGCGGCCACGCCTCGCTCGACGAGCGCACGGCGCGCCAGCTCTCCCAGCAGGAGAAGGCGCAGCTTGCGACGTTCGTCGTGCGCAACGACGGCACCCCGCAGGAGTTGGAACAGGAGTTGTCGGCCGTTCTTGACAAGCTAGAGCGATGAGTCGCCAGACGGCGATCGAGGTCCGCCGAAGTCGCGCCGCCAAGCGGGGCCGCGCCTCCCGGCGCGCCGGCGCTGCCAGCCGGCGCGCGCTCGGCGCGCTCGTGGCACTCGGCGTCGTCGCGCTGATCGCGGTGCTGGTCGCCTCGGAGGTCAACCACGCGGTCAGCAAACTGGGACTGCCGCTGACCAACGCCGAGGTGATCCGCAAGCAGGCGGCCGAGAAGCACCTCGACCCGGCGCTGATCGCTGCCGTGATCTACGCAGAGTCCAAATTCGCCCCGCAGCAGTCCTCGGCGGGCGCGGAGGGACTGATGCAGATCCTGCCGGAAACGGCTTACTTCATCGCGCATCGCTCGGGCGGCAGCCGCTTCACCGAGAGCGACCTGGCGACGCCGAGCATCAACGTGGCCTACGGCAGCTACTACCTGCGCTATCTGCTCGGCCACTACGACGGCAACGAGATGCTGGCCGTGGCGGCCTACAACGCGGGCCTGGCGAACGTCGATCGCTGGGTCGCCCGCGCGCGGGCCGACGGCGGGCACCTGACGGTCGCGGCGATCCCCTTCCCCGAGACGCGCGCGTACGTCGAACGCGTGCTCGCCGCCCAGCAGGACTACCGCTCGGCCTATCCGCGCCAGCTCGGGCTGCAGTAGGCGCTCGCGGGACTTGAAGCGCTCGCTACGGTAGGAGCGATGCCCGACTTCAAGCTCGACTCCGTCTTCACGCCGACCGCCGACCAGCCGAAGGCGATCGCCGGGCTGTCCGAGGGGATCGAGGCGGGCGAACGCTTCCAGACGCTGCTCGGCGCGACGGGCACGGGCAAGACGATGGCGATGGCCGGCGTGATCGAGGCCGTGCAGCGCCCGACGCTCGTGATCGCGCACAACAAGACGCTGGCGGCGCAGCTGTGCAACGAGTTCCGCACGTTCTTCCCCGACAACGCGGTCGAGTACTTCGTCAGCTACTACGACTACTACCAGCCCGAGGCCTACGTGCCGAGCCGCGACCTGTACATCGAGAAGGACTCGGCGATCAACCAGGAGGTCGACCGGCTGCGCCACGCCGCCACGGCCGCCGTGTTCGCGCGCCGCGACGTGATCGTCGTCGCCTCGGTCTCGTGCATCTACGGCCTGGGCTCGCCGGAGACGTATGAGATGAACATGCAGATCCTCCGCCGCGGTGAGGAAATCGACCGCGACAAACTGCTGCGCAAGCTCGTCTCGATCCAGTACACGCGCAACGACCAGGTGCTCTCGCGCGGGAGCTTCCGCGTGCGCGGCGAGACGCTCGAGGTGTTCCCGGCGTACGCCGAGACGGCCTTCCGCGCGACGCTGTTCGGCGACGAGGTCGAGCGCCTGCAGCACTTCGACCCGCTCACGGGCGAGCTGATCGAGGACGACCTCGAGCACGTCGCGATCTGGCCGGCGACGCACTACAACGTCAAGGAAGGCACGATCGAGGACGGCGTCGCCGAGATCGGACGCGAGCTGAACGAGCGCTGCGAGCAGCTCGAGTCGGAGGGCAAGCTGCTCGAGTCCCACCGCCTGCGCCAGCGCACGCAGTACGACATGGAGATGCTGCGCGAGATGGGCTTCTGCTCGGGGATCGAGAACTACTCGCGGATCCTCGACAAACGCGCTCCCGGCGAGCGCCCCTACTGCCTGATCGACTACTTCCCGGAGGACTTCATCTGCTTCATCGACGAGTCCCACCAGACGGTGCCGCAGATCGGCGGCATGTTCGAGGGCGACCGTTCGCGCAAGCAGACGCTCGTGGACTACGGCTTCCGCCTGCCGAGCGCGATGGACAACCGCCCCCAGCGCTTCGAGGAGTACCTCTCGATCACGCCGCAGCTGCTGTTCGTCTCGGCCACGCCCGGCGAGTACGAGCGCACGCACTCGACGCGGATCGTCGAGCAGATCGTGCGCCCGACGGGGATCGTCGATCCGCGCGTGGAG
>DATINR010000017.1:0-23986 GCA_035473995.1 Solirubrobacteraceae bacterium | reverse complement strand
CCTCGGCGTCGCCGGCACGCCCGCGCAGGAGCACTACGACCTGGTCGTCGTCGGCGGCGGCCCCGCCGGCCTCGCCGCCGCCGTCTACGGCGCCTCGGAGGGACTGAAGACGATCATGGTCGAGCGCGAGGCGCCCGGCGGGCAGGCCGGCCAGTCGAGCCGGATCGAGAACTACCTCGGCTTCCCCGCCGGGTTGAGCGGCTCGGACCTCGCCCGCCGCGCCACCGACCAGGCCCGCCGGCTCGGCGCCGAGCTGTTGACCGTGCAGGAGGCCGTTGCCTTGCGCGTCGAGGGATCGGCGCGGCTGGTCGAGCTGAGCGGCGGCGAGGTGCTCAGCGCGAGCTGCGTGCTCGTCGCCTCGGGCGTCTCCTATCGCCAGCTCGACACGCCCGGCTTCCCCGAGCTGACCGGCGCCGGGGTCTACTACGGCGCCGCCATGACCGAGGCGCGCGCCTGCGCCGAACAGCACATCGTCGTGATCGGCGGCGCCAACTCAGCCGGCCAGGCGGCCGTCTACTTCAGCGGCTACGCCGCAACCGTGACGATGCTCGTGCGCGGTCCCTCGCTCGAGGCATCGATGTCGCACTACCTGATCGAGCAGATCGCCGAGCTCGACAACGTCGAAGTGCGCACCGGCACCAGCGCCACCGCCGCAGAGCAGCGCGACGGGCACCTCAGCCGGGTGCGCATCGCCGGACCGGGCGGCGCCGAGGAGACGCTCGCAGCCGATGCCTGCTTCGTGTTCATCGGCGCCTCGCCGCGCACCGACTGGCTCGAGGGTGTGCTCGCGCGCGACGAGCGTGGCTTCATCCTTGCCGGGCGCGACGTCCAGACCGCCGGCTGGCCGCTCGAGCGCGAGCCGTTCGTGCTCGAGACGACCGTGCCCGGAGTGTTCGTCGCCGGCGACGTCCGTGCCCGCTCGATCAAGCGCGTCGCGAGCGCCGTCGGCGAGGGCTCGATGGCCGTTTCGCTGATCCACGAGTACCTGCTCGAGGCATGAGCGAGCCGGCCGCAGACGAGCGCAGCGCGGGCGGCGCGGAGGGCGCGCGCGGCCCCGTGCAGCCCGGCGTGCCCGGCGACGAGACGGCCGAGCCTCCGGTCACGTTGCAGGAGCTGCGCACGGTCGACCTGTTCGAAGAACTCGACGACGAGCAGCTGGCCAAGTGGATCGGAGTCGCGCACACCTATCGCGTCGCGGCAGGCGGGATCATCGCCGAGCAGGGGGAGGAGAACCGCGGCATGCAGCTGCTGCTGCGCGGCGACGCGCAGGCGTCGATCGTCGACGGCTCGAGCAGCGAGCCGGTCGGGCGCCACAAGGCGCCGACCTGGATGGGTGCGATCGCGACGCTCACCGGGGGCTCGCTCGGCGTGCGCATGCGCGCCGAGACCGACTGCCGCATGGCCTTGATCCCAGCAGAGGACTTCCGCCGCCTGGCCTTCGAGCAGCCGGCCATCCACCGTCGCGTGATGCAGCAGGTGGCGCCCGTGATGAGCCGCATCACGAGCAGCGAGCAGAGCCGCGAGCGCCTGACCTCGCTGGGGACGATGGCCGCCGGACTCGCGCACGAGCTGAACAACCCAGCCGCCGCGGCACGGCGTGCGGCGCAGCAGATGTCCGAAGCGCTCGAGGTGATCAGCTCGACGATCGCGCGCTTCGTCGAGTCCGGGATGGAGCGCGAGCAGGCAGGCGAGCTCGTCGCGCTGCAGCAGCAGGCCATCGCGCATGCCGCCTCGTGCACCGCGCTCGACGCGCTCGACGCGGCCGACGCCGAGGACGAGCTGCTGGCACGGCTGGAAGCGCTCGGCGTGCAGGAGCCGTGGCGCCTGGCCGAGCCGCTCGCCGTCGCAGGCGTCGACCAGGCGTGGCTCGATCGGGTCGCCGAGCTCGCCGGCCCGGCGACCGACGCGGCGCTTCAGTGGGTCGCCGCCTCGCTCGTCGCCGGACGCCTCGCCGCAGAGCTCGAAGAGTCGACCGAGCGGATGTCGAGCCTCGTCGGCGCCGTCAAGTCCTACGCCTACATGGACCGCGGCGACCTCGTCGAGGTCGACCTGCACGAGGGACTGGAGACGACGCTCGCCGTGCTCGGCTACAAGCTCAAGCACACCCAGATCGAGGTCGTCCGCGAGTACGACCGCACGCTGCCGAAGCTGACCGTGCGCGGCTCCGAGCTCAACCAGGTGTGGACCAACCTGCTCGACAACGCGATCGACGCGCTCGGGCAGAGCGGCACGATCACGATCGCCACGCACGCCGACGGGGAATGCGCGGTGATCGAGATCTCAGACGACGGCGCCGGCGTGCCCGAGGACGTGCTGCCGCGGATCTTCGACCCGTTCTTCACGACCAAGGACGTCGGCTACGGCACGGGCCTCGGCCTCGCCACGGCGCGGCGGATCGTCGTCGACCGCCACGACGGCTCGCTCACGCTCGACTCGCAACCCGGCCGCACGACGTTCCGCGTGCGGCTGCCCTTCGCCCAATCCGGAAAGTGAGGACTCGATGCCGAACTGCACGCACCTCGACCAGATCCTGATCACCGAGCTGCCCGAGTCGGTCGAGGGCTGCGAGGACTGCCTGCTCACGGGCGATCCGTGGCTGCATCTGCGCATCTGCCTGGAGTGCGGCCACGTCGGCTGCTGCGACGACTCGCCCAACCGGCACGCCAGCGCGCATGCGCGCTCCAGCGGCCATCCGATCATCCGCTCGATCGAGCCGCGCGAAGACTGGTCGTGGTGCTTCCTCGACGAGCTGATGATGCGCATACCCGAGGTTCACGGCGAACCGCGCATCCCGCCTTCGCCGCTCGGCGGCTGAGGCGAACCGCCTGAACGTCCGTCCAGAGGGGTTTCCCAACCACGTCCCCGCGTCGAATAGAGAGGTGGTGCCCGCCTCCACCGCCACAGCGCATCGCGCCACGCCGACGTCGCTTGCCGACCTGCTCGACCGCCGTGCGCTGCGCTCCGCCTACCAGCCGCTCGTAGACCTCTACAGCGGCGAGGTCGTCGGCTACGAGGCGCTCGCGCGCGGCCCGCGCGGCAGTCGCCTGGCGAGCCCCACCGCGCTGTTCGACGCAGCCCACGTGGCCGGCCTCGAGCACGAGGTCGAGTGGGAGTGTCAGCGAGCAGCGCTGCAGGGCGCGCTCGACGGGAACCTCGCGCAGGGCCAGGCGCTGTTCGTCAACTTCGAGCCGCGACTGCTCAAAGCCGATCAGCCCGAGCACATACTTGGGCTGCTCGACGCCGCGCTCGCTCGCTTCTCGGTGTTCGCAGAGGTCACCGAGCGCTCGCTGACCGATCGTCCGGCCGAGCTGCTCGCCGCCGCCGAGCGGCTGCGGATGAGGGGGGTCGGCGTGGCGCTCGACGACGTCGGCGCCGATCCGCGCTCGCTCGCGCTGATGCCGTTCCTCGCCCCCGACCTGATCAAGCTCGACCTGCGCCTCGTGCAGGAGAACCCGTCGCGTCAGATCGCCGAGATCGTGCACGCGGTCGGCGGCGAGGCCGAGCGCACAGGTGCGTTCGTGCTCGCCGAGGGGATCGAGACTGAGGAGCACCGTCGCACCGCGCTCGCGCTCGGCGCGCGCTATGGCCAGGGCTGGCTGTTCGGGCGCCCCGGTGAGCTGCACCCGAGCGCATCCGGGCCGCGCACCCCGATCCCGCGTCCCGCGCCCGCGGCCCAAGCCAGGCACGCGAGCCCGTACGAGGCCGTCTCACGGCAGCGGAACGTCCGCCATGGCAACAAGCGGCTGCTGCTCGCGCTGAGCCGGCAGATCGAGCAGCAGGCTTCCGGCCTCGGCTCGGCCGCCGTCGTGCTCAGCACCTTCCAGCAGACCTCTTTCTTCACGGCCCGCACGGCCGCGCGCTATCAGGCGCTCTCACAGCAGGCGGCGCTCGTCGGAGCGCTCGGCGTCGGCCTCTCCGAGCAGCCGGCTGCGGGCGTTCGCGGTGTCGCGCTCGGGCACGCCGATCCGCTGCGTGGCGAGTGGGACGTGACCGTGATCGCACCGCACTTCGCGATGGCCTTCGTCGCCAGGGATCTCGGCGACGACGATCTCGACATGGATCGTCGCTTCGACTTCGCGATTACCTACGACCGCGATCTTGCCGTGTCGGCTGCACGCGCGCTGATGAGTCGCGTGGCCGACGTCTGAGCAGACGACCCAGACGACCCAGCTCGGGTCGTCCCCGAGGGCTGCTGCGTCGAGCGGACCCGCTTCGCTCGCGACTGTGACGCGCCGGGCGAGCCGCCGGGTGAGCCGCCGAGCAGATGCGGAGCGACCGTCGGCCACGGCCGCCCCGGCCGGGCCAGGTAGAAGCCTTGAGCCAGCGGCACGCCAAGCTCGACGAGCGCGTGCAGCTCGGCCGCCGTCTCCATGCCCTCGGCCACGAGCAGGCTGCCCACGCGCGAGGCGTAATCCGACAGCGCGCCCACCAGCGCTGCCCGCTCGCGATCGACGTCGATCCCCGTCACGAGCGATCGATCGAGCTTTAGGTAGCGCGGCTGCACGGCCATGATCGGGCCGAGCCCGGAATAGCCGGCGCCCATGTCGTCGACGGCCATCTGCGCCCCGCGGCGACGCAGCGGGGCGATCGTCCCGCGCAGCTGCTCGCCGTTGTGCACGAGCGTGTCCTCGGTTATCTCGATGATCAGACCCGACAGGTCTGGCAATCGCTCGAGCATGCGCAGCGTGCCGCGGTCGATCAGCACCGGCGCCGACAGGTTCACCGAGAGGGCCACTCCTCGTGGCCTGCGGCAGTAGAGCTCGAGCGCCTCGCGCAGGCAGGCCCGTTCGAGCGCCTCGCGCTCGCCGAGCTCGTCGGCCAGCGAGAACCACTGCAGCGGACCGCCCGAGCCGTCGGGACCGAAGCGCGCCAGCGCCTCGTAGGCGTGGACCGCGCCGCTGCGGACGTCGACGATCGGCTGCACGACCATCGAGATGCCGTCGCCGTCGATCACGCGCCGCAGCGCTCCGCGCGCGCTCTCGCGACCGTGCCCGCTGAGCGAGCCGCCCGAGTAGACCGAGATCTGCCCCCCGCCCGGGCCCCGCTTGGCGACGCGCAGCGCGATGTCGGCCGCGCGCAGCAGCGCGTCGGAGTCGCCGCCGTCGTGCGGCGCCTGCGCGAGGCCGACGCAGGTGGAGATCCCGCGCCCCTGCTCGCTCTCGCGAGGGAGCTCGCTCAGCAGCCGCTCGGCGAACGCGCTTGCCTCCCCGCCGGGCAGCACGATCGCGAACTCGTCACCACCGAGCCGCCCGGCGACGGCGCCCGCGGGTGCCTGCGCCTGCAGGATCGCCGCGAATGCGCGCAGCATCTGATCGCCCCGCGCGTGGCCTGCCGTCTTGTTGATCGCACCAAAACCGTCGAGGTCGAACAGCAGCAGCGACAGCGGCGCCCGCTCCTCGGCCGCCGCGCTCGCCCGATCGAGCGCCGTGCGGAACGCCGCGCGCGAGAGCAGCCCGGTCAGGCCATCGTGGTCGGCGTCCCAGCGCGCCTGCAGCAGCAGGTGGTTGAGCTCGACCGTGAGACGCCCGATCGTCAGCAGCAGCGCGACCGCCGCGACGCAGAGTCCGGCGTGTTCGAGGCTCAGCCGGCCTTCGATCGCCACCGGCATGACGAGCGCGCAGAGCACGACTGCGCGCCCGATCCAGTGCACCCGCCCGCCGCGGGCCATCACCCCGCTGGCCATCGCCGCCAGCCAGAGAAGGCTCAGCACGGTCACGCTCTGCCCGCCGAACCCGACGATCAGGATCGCCGCGGCTCCCGCGAGCGACTCCTCGAGCCGCAGCCACACGATCCGTTTGGCGCACAGGTGCACGACCGCCGTTGCCACGATCGTGGCGAAGCCCGCCACGCCGAGCCAGGGCTGCTCGATCAGCCGCGGCTCGAGGGCGATCAGCGCGACGCCGACGACGCCGATAGCCGCGCGTGCCCACGCCGCCGTCCGGCGCGCGCGCCGCACATGGCCGTCGTTTTCGATTGGGACCATGCGCCTGGACTCGGTAACCGGCCACGGACGCTTGAACAGGGGCCCCGGCAGCGGACCGCTTGCATTCCGGTTCGGATATCCGGACCGGCGCGCCTAGGCTCAGGCGCGCCGGCTGCGCGAGCGGATCATTCGTAGTTGAACTGGTCGCCAGGCGGGCTCAGAGCGCTTTTCGCTTTGCCGACCGCCGCGACGACTTCGATGACGCCCACTTTTTTCCCGGGCGGCGAGACGACCGTGCAGCTGGTGCTCGAGCTGCACAGCACCGAGCCACCCGGCACTTTGCCGAAGAGGAAGCTGGTCGCACCGGATCCCGGCGCGAAGCCGCTGCCGCTGACGGTCACGCTCGTGCCGCCCGCCAGCGGCCCGGAGCCGGGGTTGACGCCGGCGATCGTCGGCGCTGCGTATTTGAACACGTCGTAGGCGTTGACCGCGCTCGTACCGCTCGCCGTCGTCACGGTTATGTCGATCGCCCCCGTGGTGCCCGCCGGGGCAATCGCGGTGATCGACGTCGGCGATTTGACTGTGAAGCTGCTCGCCGGGAGCACGCCGTAGCTCACGCTCGTGGCGCCCGTGAAGTCGATGCCGGTGATCGTCGAGCTCGTGCCGCCGGCGGCCGGGCCCTTGTTCGGTTTCACTTTCGTGACGGTCGGCGGCGGGATGTAGGTGAACTTGTCCGCGGCGCTCATCCCGCTCGTGTCGCTCGGCGTGGTGACGGTGATATCGACGGTGCCGGTCCCGGCCGGGGCGAGAGCGGTGATCGACGTCGGCGAGTTGACCGTGAAGGAGCTCGCCGCGCTCGAGCCGAACTGCACGCTCGTCGCTTCGGAGAGGTTCAGCCCCGTGATCGATACGCGCGTGCCGCCCTGCTGCGGCCCCGAGCCCGGGCTGACGCCGGTGACGGTCGCCACCGGCGCTCCGATCGAGAGGCTGTGCCAGCCGCCGCCGGCGATCTTCACGACGCCGCCGAGACCCGGGATCGCGACCGCCACGGGGCTGTTCAGGTTCGACCCGTTGCCGAGCTGCCCGTCCGGGTTGTAGCCCCAAGCCTCCACGCTGCCGCCGCTGAGCAGCGCCAGGTTGTGACGCGCGCCGGCCGCGATCGCGGTGACGCCGCCGAGGCCGCCGACGGCGGTGGGCATGTTGCTCGCGGCGCCCTGGCTTCCGTTGCCGAGCTGACCGTTGGCGTTGGCGCCCCAGGTCATCACTTCGCCGTCGCCCAGTAGCGCAAGACTGTGTTCGGCTCCCGCCGCCACGGCGCTCACCCCGCTCAGCGCCTGCACGGCGACCGGCACGTCGCTGTTTTCCGGTTCTTCTTCTTCTTCTAGGAATTCTTCTTCGTCTTCTTTTACGACTTTGAATTTGGACGGCATCCCGAGCTGGCGTGCAAGGTTGCTTCCCCATGACATGACCGTCCCGCCGGACAGCAGCGCCAGCCCGTGTTCGCCACCGGCCGCGATCGCGGTCACGCCGCTCAGCCCTTTGACGACGACCGGCGCGGTGCTTTTGCTCTTTTTGCCGTTGCCGAGCTGGCCTTCGGCACCGGCGCCCCAGGCCATCACGGTGCCGTTGCTCAGCCGTGCCAGGTTGAAGTCGCCACCGGCCGCGATCGCGGTCACGCCGCTCAGCCCTTTGACGGCCACGGGGACAGTGCTTTTCAGTGCTTTGGTGCCGCCGCCGAGCTGGCCTTCTTCGTTGCCGCCCCAAGCCATCACCGTGCCGTTGGCCAGCAGCGCCGTGCTGTGTTCTTTGCCGGCCGCGATCGCCACGACGTTGCTCAGCCCCGACACCGCCACCGGCACTTTGCCGTTCGCCGTCGTGCCGTTGCCGAGTTGGCCCGCGCGGTTGTTGCCCCAAGCCCTGACTGTGCCGTTGGCGAGGAGGGCGAGGCTGTGTTCGTTGCCGGCCGCGATCGCCGTCACTTCGCCGAGACCGGCGATCGCGCCGGGAACGCGAGCGATCGCCGTCGTGCCGTTGCCGAGCTGGCCGGAGGCGTTGTAGCCCCAGGCGGCAGCGCCGTAGGAGGAAGCCGCCGCTGCGCCCGGGAGCACCGTGCAAGCGGACGCGAGCGCTGCCGTGAGCAACCCCAACAGCGGCCAGGCGCGACGATGCACGCACGGCCTCATGGCGCGCAGCGCAACCAGCGGATCTCCCTCCATCTCCCCTCCTTGGCCCCCGGCGCTGTCGTGACAGCTCATTCCCTCGTACGCCGCGAACGCTGGTCGGGCATCGTACAGGCTGCGCGCCGCGCAGTCCACCGCGGCTTGAGTCGGGTGCTACTCGCTGTTTCCTAAATATGCCCGAGCGCCGCGACGGCGGCTGCGTAGAGAACAGCCTGCGTTCGCGCCAGCTGCCCGACCGCCTCCTCGGGTGGCAGCAGCTCGGGGTGGTGCAGCGGTCGCGTGACGAAACCAGGCGCGCCGTCGAGGCCGACGAAGGCCATCGCCAGCGGCGCGAGCTCGCCGAAGAAGGCGAAGTCGTCCGAGCCGCACGAGCGCCACGCCGGGGCGATGCCCAGCCCGGCCTGCGCCAGCAGCTCGCGCCCGCAGGCGACGATCCGCGGGTCGTTCTCGAGCGCGGGCTCGCCCGCGATCAGCTCGACCGTGGCGCGGCACCCGTGCGCATCGGCGACGCCGCGCACGACCTCCTCGACGAGCCGGCGCAGCGCGGCGCGCTCCTGTGGGCGGTGCGCGCGCAGCGACGCGCGTGCGCGTGCGCGATCGGGAATCACGTTCTCCGTGCGCCCGCCTTCGAGCACGCCGACGTTGATCAGCGCAGGGCCGAGCGGGTCGACGCGCCGCCCGGCCTGCGCGTGCAGCGCGACCACGATCTGCGCGATCGCGAGGATCGGGTCGCGGCCGAGGTGCGGATAGGCGCCGTGCGACGCTTCGCCCTCGACCGTGATCTCGACGGAGTCGCTGGCGGCGTTGACCGTGCCGGCGTCGAGCGCGACGCTGCCCCACGGCAGCTCGGGGTGGATGTGCGCCGCGAGCACGGCCGCCGGAGCGGCGCTCGCCAGCTCGTGAGAGGCCAGCTCCCGCGCACCCGACGGGTAGGCCTCCTCGCTCGGCTGGAACACGGCCAGCAGCGCCACCGGCAGCTCGCCGAGCGCCGCCGCCGCGCGCGTAAACGCGACGAGCGCCGCCATGTGCACGTCGTGCCCGCACGCGTGCATCGTCTCCCCGGTTGCGCTGAACGGCGCGTTCGTGCGCTCGGCGATCGGCAGGCCGTCGAGCTCCGCGCGGATCGCGATCGGTGCGCCCTGCCCAGGACCGACGCGCCCCAGCAGCCCCGTCCCGGCGGCGCCCTGCGCCTGCGCCGGGAGCTGCTCGCGCACGATCTCCGCCGTGCGCCGCTCCTCGTGCGCGAGCTCGGGCGCGGCGTGCAGCCGGCGGCGCAGCTCGACCGCGCCGGCGAGCTCGGGCTCGAGCGCCGCGAGCAGCCGCGTGAGCAGCTGCTCAGTAGATCCGGCCATAACGGGCGCAGAGCTCCGCTTGATCGACGCCCTCGGCCGCCTCCAGCTCGCTGCGCTTGACGGCCATGTAGGCGTCGTACATCAGCGGCGTCATCCATGCGCGCGCCTGCCGATCCTCGGCGAGCGCCGCGAGCGCCCCGGCGAGCGAGCCGGGCAGCGCGCCGACGCCGTATCGCTCCGCCTCGGCGGCGCTCAACTGCGCCGGGTCGCATTCGAGCACCGGCGCCGGCTCGAGCCCGTCGCGCACGCCCTGCAGGCCGGCGCGGAGCAACGCTCCGAGCGCGAGATAGGGGTTAGCCGCGGCGTCGGCCGCGCGGTACTCCAGGCGCAGCTGGCGCTCCGGCTCGCCGGCGCCTGCCACGAGCGGCGGGATGCGCAGCAGCGTTTCCCGGTTCTGGCGCCCGAGGCAGACAGCGCCGGCGCCCCAGTGATGCGGCGCGAGCCGCCCCGCCGAGACGGGGCTCGGGGCGCTCAGCGCGGTGAGCGCTCGCGCGTGGCGTATGACTCCCGCCGCGAAGGTCCCGCCGAGCTCGCTCAGCGCGCCCGGCCGGGATGCGTCGTGCAGCACCGCTCGCCCGTCGGCGTCGAGCAGGCTGAGGTGGATGTGCACGCCGTTGCCCGCCTGTGCAGGATCGAGCAGCGGCGTGAACGTGGCGCGGCGTCCTTCGCGGCGCGCCACCTCGCGCACGACCTCGCGCAGCACGAGCGCCCGGTCGGCCGCCGCGACGCCCTCGGCCGGCGCGACCGGTATCTCGAACTGGTGCGAGGCGTACTCGGCCATGAACCGCTCGGGCTCCGCCCCGGCCTGTCTCAGCGCCCGCATCGCGCCCACCGGGAAGCGCCCCGCCCGCCGCTGCGCCTCGAGCGAGAAGGGCAGCGCAGCCGGCTGCTCGTCGAGCAGCTGGAACTCG
Source organism: Solirubrobacteraceae bacterium (assembly GCA_035473995.1). GTDB lineage: Bacteria > Actinomycetota > Thermoleophilia > Solirubrobacterales > Solirubrobacteraceae > Palsa-744. The sequence goes on along the minus strand of DATINR010000017.1, from coordinate 13,620 downwards.
TGCTCGAAGCTCGCCGGCGCGCGCAGGCCGAGCTCGGCCTGCAGCTGCTCGACGGCTTCGCGCAGGAACGTCCGCGGGCAGCACTCCCACGGCCGCCCGTCGATCTCGGCGATGTCGCAGAGGACGAACTCGAGCGGATCGACCTCCTCGCCGCCCTCGACGCGCGTGCGCGTGCGCGGGTCGGGCAGCAGGCGAAGGTCGCCGGTGGAGCCGAACGGGTTGGGCTCGGCCAGCGTGCCGATAGGCGTGAGCGCATGGTTGGCCGGCACCCAGCCGACGTCCGCCTGCGGATCCTCGAGCGCCGCCGCCGGCAGCGATCGCCCGCGGACGATTGCGCCGAGGTCACAGCAGACGAGCGCGACGAGGCCGCCGCCGTCGCTGCCGGCGTCCCCGCTCATGCCTCTGGCGCGGCGGTCAGCGTCCCGTTGTCCCAAGCGCTCTCTTGCAGGCCGCAGGAGTCGGCCGCCGCGCGCACGGCTGTGGCGTCCTCGCGGGCGACCGCGGCGATCATCCCGCCGGGGGCCATGCCGGGGCGCGCGAGCGCTCGCGCCAGGCGATCGCGCGGCTGCAGGTGCACGCCGCGAACGCCCAGCGCCGGGTAGGTGTCGGCCACGCCGTAGAGCTCGCCGCCGGGGCCGCCGATCCGGCCGAACACGCAGACGAAGTGGCCGACGTCCCAGTCCGGAGCAGGACCTTCGTCGGTGCCGTCGAGCAGCAGGCCGAGCAGCTGCGCGACGCTCGGCGACGAGCCCCACAGGTGGCGCGTGGCGACATTGGCGATCAGCGTGGCCGGGCGCGCGAGCGCCGCGACCGCATCGAACAGACCGGCGAGCGCGGCGCCCGCCCAGGGGCCGGCGTAGGGCAGCGCGCATAGGCGCTCCTCCGAGAGCTCTTGCACCGCCCTCAGCACGCCGGCGCAGTTCGTGCCCGAGACGGAGGCGTCGTCGAGCATCGGCGGCGTGATGCGGTAGTCGCGCCGCCCATGCTCGCCGGCCGGCAGCGCGCTCGTGTCGGGTACGCGCGAGACGAAGCTGCCGGCGAGCACCGCGACGGCGTCCTGATCCAGCGGTTCGCCTGTGCGCTCAGAGAAGCCCGCGGCATTGAGCGCGAGCGACCCGCAGAAGGCACCGCACAGATCGTCGCGCTGGGGCAGCTCGCGCGCGTGCACCTCGAGCAACGTGCGCGCGCCCGGCAGCAGCGTCAGCTCGAGCTTGCTCGCGATCGTGTCCACGAGCGCAATCTACTGCGCCGAAGGGGTACCGCCGACCGCGTCGCCAAGCCACTGCCGGCGCTTGCGCAAGCGCTCCCAGCGCGCCAGCGATGCGTTCATCTTGCGACTGTCGGGCCGGTAGCGTTTGCGCGCCCACGGCGAGGTCGGCGAGGCCAGGCGAATCGCACCGACGAGCGAGAAGAAGGGGATGAAGATCCCGACCAGCCCGAGCAGCGGCTTGCCCTTGAAGATCGTCAGCGCGGCCAGGACGATGTCGATCAACGCGGCGACGACGAGCGAGCCGATCGAGCCCTGCTGGTTGGCCAGGTCGAACGGCGCGAGTCCGAGCACGACCATCCCGCCGAGCAGCGTCGCCACGACGACGGCGTCGAGCGAGCTGCGGCCCTCCTGCGACCAGTAGACGTCTTCGAGGTGGATCCACAGGGCGAACTCGTCGAGCGTCAGGCCGGCGCCGATCCCGAACAGCGCCGCGAGCACCTCCGACCACGGACTCTGCGGCGCGAGCGCGAAGTTGAGAAAGCCGCTGCTCATCATCAGGCAGATCCCCCACACGAGGTGGTGCAGGTGCAGCCCGCCCTTCGTCTCGACGCTGCCCGGCCACCACGCGAATTTGGGGCTGCGAATCATCCGCGCGCTGGTGCGGATGAAGAGGAAGGCGAGCAGGAAGGCGCCGAGCAGGACGAAGCCCGAGCGCTGCCCACGATCGTCGAGGAAGTGCTGGGAGATTTCGAAGTTCAGTTCCATCTGCGGTAGCGGCGGACACTAGCGCCGTGCCGGGTCGGGGGCGCATCCAACGCCACACGTCACGAACACTGTCGGCGCCAGCGCGATCGCTTGAGCGCAGCTCGAGCACGGCCGCCCGTCGGGTGCTCGACGGCCGCGCTAAGGGATCGGGAGCTCGCTGCCGATGATTGGCTCGTGATCGCTCTTGCTCGTACCTCCAAAGCCGCCGCATCCCGTCCGCCCGCCGACTCCAGGCACAGCCTGCGCCGGCTCCCTGCCCGCGCCGCGCTCGCGCTGGCCGGGACGCTGATCGCCCTGCTCCTCACGGCCGTGCCGGCAGGCGCGATCGTCGCCAAAGTCGGCTCCTCGGAAGTCGGGCTGCAGCCGCGCGTCACCGAATTCTTTCTGGACGGCCAGCTGGGTGCGAGCTTCGCCAACGCGAGCGGCAACCCGGTCGTGCACCGCAACAGCACGTACAGCATCTTCTGGGACCCCACGAACAGCTACCACGGAGACTGGCAACACCTGATCAACGGGTTTCTCGAACGCGTAGGCGGAACGAGCGGCGAGCTCGCCAACGTATTCGCCGTCGATGAGCAGTACACCGATCGCTCGAACGAACCGCTGTTCAACCATTCGGTGTTCAAGGGCGCGTACACCGATACGGATGCTTACCCCACCCCTTCCGGCTGCGAAGACCCGCATCCGTTCCTCAAAGCGGACCAGCTGCGGATCAACAAAATCTCAACGCCGGTCTGCGTGACCGACAAACAGATCCAGGAAGAGCTGAAAAAATTCCTGGCGCAACACAAACTGCCGACGGGCATGGGCACGATCTACTACCTGCTCACGCCCCCGGGCGTCGCCGTCTGCTTGGACAAAGGTGGACCGAGCGGGCACTGCTCCGACTACACGGGCACCGCGGCTGAAGAAAGCTTCGAAAACAGCTTCTGCAGCTACCACGGCGCGATCAACCCCGGCGGTCTCGCCACGGGCGACGCCAACACGGTGCTTTACGCGGCGATCCCGTGGACCGCAGGCGGCTTGGGCGATTACCACCTGCTGCCGGCCGACCGCCGCCCAGGCTACGACTGCCAGGACGGAGGGTTCGACCAGACCGTCAACCCGCCTGAATCCGAGCACCCCAAGGAAGAAACCAAAGCAGAAGAAGAAGAATTCGAAAAAGCCACAGAAGAAGAAAAAGAAGAAAAAGAAGAACAAAAAGCTCTGGCCGGAAAGCACGCGCAGGAGCCCAACCAGGGCGAATGCCCCAGCTTCGACGGCGCCTGCGACGCGGGACTCGCCGACCTGATCATCGGCCAGATCGCGATCGAGCAGCAGAACGTTGTGACGAACCCACTGCTAAACGCGTGGCAGGACTCCGCTCACTTCGAGGCGACCGACGAGTGCCGAAACTTCTTCGAGCCGGTGCTGGGCGGCATTGTGGGGGCGAAACCCGAATCCGTGGCGGGCACGCTCTCCAACCAGGAACTTGGCGACGGCGTCTACTACCTGCAGACCGCATTCAACCTTGCTGCCTTCACGTTCTCCTACCCCGGCGTCCCCTGTATCCCAGGCGTGGTGCTCGCACCGGACTTCACCTCGCCCAACCCCGTCAACTCGGGAGAACTCGTCGGCTTCGACGGTATGGAGTCGGCGATCACACTCAACGCGGGAACCAAATATCCGGCGTCGGGTGAACCGAGCTCGACGTACCCGATCTACACGTGGGACTTCGGCGACGGCTCGCCGACGGTGTCAGGTTTCGCACCGGGCGCACCTTCGCAGAACTCGCCCGAAACGTCGCCCTGCGAAGCGCCTTGGCTGTCGCCCTGCGCGGCCTCGGTCTTCCACAGCTACCAGTACGGCGGCGACTATCAAGTGACGCTCACCGTCAAGGACGTAGGTGGCAACACTGCTGCGATCACGCGGAGCGTGACGGTCGACGGCCCCGCTCCCCCCGCTCCGCCGGCACCCCCCACGCCGCCGGCGCCGAGCCCGGGCACGACGCCGGGCGGCAGCGGCTCCGGCAGCGGCTCCTCGAGCTCCGGCAACACGACCGGCACCGGCACCGGCTCAGGCGCGCCCCAGCCGAAAGTCGTGGCCACGCAGGCGGCGACCTCGCACAGCCTCGCCTCGGTCCTGCGCAGCGGGCTCGTCGTGAGCTACTCGGTCAGCTCCCAGGTCGCAGGTCGCTTCGAGGTGCTGCTGGCAAGCTCGGTGGCCAAGAAGATCGGACTGAAAGGCCCCGCGGCGACCGGTCTCGCCGCAGGCACGCCGGCGCAGATCGTGATCGCCAAAGCGATCCTCGTGACCACCCGGGGTGGCCACAACAGCTACAAGATCAAGTTCAGCAAGTCCACGGCGGCGAAGCTGCGCAAGCTGCACAAGGTGTCGCTGATGGTGCGCATGGTCGTGCACAACCCGACCAGCCCCGTGCCGACGACCGTGCTGAGCACGGTCAACCTCTCGCACTGAGACGGCGAGCGTCCGACCGACGGCGACGCCGCGTCAGTGTTCGGGCGGTTCGCCGCGCTTGGCTTTCGCCTTCGTGCTGAACACGTATCGCCACAGCAGGTAGAGGACGACGTAGCCGGCCACGATCGAGATCGCCGAGACGACCGCGATCGCCGTCCCGGTGCTGCCCGATTCGACCGCCGCTTCGCCATCGAGCGCGAGCGGGATCAGCGCGAGCATCGCCGCCGCGGCGTCAAAGCCCCGGCCAGTGACGGGTCACGTAGCCGGAGTTGTCGACCGGTTTGACCTGCCAGCGCGACGCGTAGACGCCGCTGCGCCCGGACGTGTTGTACATCACGCCGTCCACGTACATGTAGACGTGCCCCGCGGCGGCCTCGACCGTGATGTAGCGCCCCGGGCCGGGAGCGCCCCACTTCTCCAGTTCGCCCGAGGTCTGCGGCGCGCTCAGCAGGCCGCCGGCGGCCAGCGCGTAACTGACCGAGCCCGAGCAGTCGTAGGCGTTGTCCACGAACGAGGCGTGGCCGCCGCCGAACACGTACGGGAAGTCGGCGATCGCGTTGGCCCCGGCGATCACGCGCTGGACCGCTTCGGGGACGTTCGGCGGGATCGGGATCGTGCCGTCGCCGCCGATCGAGTTGCCCCCGGCGACGGGCTTCAGCGCCTGCTGCTGCGCAGCCTTGGCCGTGCGTTCGACGGCCTGCATCTGGGCGAGCTCCTGCTTGACTTCCGCATCCGACGGCGCGCCGGCGGCGACGATCTCTTCACTCGCCTTCGACGGCGTCTTGGCGGCCTCGTGCTGCACGCCGGCGGGGGCCGGGAAGCTGTTGGCTTCCTCCGGGTCGGCGACCTCTGAGATGTTGCTGCGCTTGCCGCCCGCGCTCGCGCCCGTAGCCGAGCTGGCCGGCGGGAACGCAGCTGAGGACCCCGTTGCCGAGGCGCCGCCGCCGGCGTGCACAGCGCCAGCTCCGGCCGCAGGGTTGGTGGCATGGGCGCTTGCGCTTGTCTGCTTGGCGGCGGCTCTTCGCTCGGCGGCGCTCGTCCCGCGTGCGTGTGAGCCGCCGCTCAGCGCCAGCACGAGGCCGAGCGCGATCAGCGCGATTGCCACGGCTGCGGCGATCAGCGACCAGCGCGACAGCGCGCTGCCCAGCGGGCGAGCGGCCTCAGCTTGGCTCGATTCCGTCACCTCAGCAAGGCTAGCGGCCACGCTGGCGCCGCGCGCCTGCCGGCAAGGTGCGGCGCCGTCACACGGCCAGCTACCCTTTCAGGCGCATTGCCCGAGCACGATGCTCATGCAGCGCCTGCCACCAGGCAGGCGGGCGTGCAGCGCAGCTCGGCTAACCTGCTCCGAATGCCCGACGAGGCCTCCGCCGTAGACATCCACGCCCGCGACATCGGCTCACATACTCGGCACCGGCCACACGTGCGGCTGCTGCACGGGCTGCGCAGGCCCGCCAACTGGCTGCAGCTCGTGCGCTTCGGGCTCGTCGGCGGGGTCGGCTTCGTCGTCAACGTGGCCGTATACGCGCTGCTCGTCCACGGTGCCGGCTTCGAGTACCGCATCGCCTCGGTCGCCGCCTGGCTGGTGGCGGTGCTCAACAACTTCGTGCTCAACAGGCACTGGACGTTCGATGCGAGCGAGGGCCGCGCGCATCATCAGGCTGCCCGCTTCCTGTTCGTGAGCCTCGTGGCCGAGGTCGTCAGCCTGCTGCTGCTTACGCTGTTCGTCGAGGCGGCGAACCTGCCGAAGGTCCCCGCACAGGCACTCGCCGTGGCCGCGTCGATGCCGTTCAACTTCATCGGCAACAAGCTCTGGACGTTTCGCTCAGAGGCCGACGCCGACCTCGTCGCGAGGACCTGAGCCGGGCCCTCAGCGCCGTCTGTAGGGGCTTCGCGGGTACCTATACTCTGGCCTTTCCCCCTCTCGGAGGACTTCAGCGTGCAGGAGATGGTCATCTACGGCGTCAGCTTCGACATGGTCGGTAAGCAGCCGATCGTGCTGCTGAAGACCGTCGAGGGCAACAAGTTCCTGCCCATCTGGATCGGCCATCCCGAGGCGGCCTCGATCCTGATGAAGCTGCAGGGCGCCGGCACGCCGCGACCGATGACGCACGACCTGCTGAGCGAGATCCTCGGCGAGCTCGAGGTCAAATGCACCAGCGTCTCCGTCACCGAGCTGCGCGAGAACACGTTCTTCGCCTCGATCACGCTCCAGGTCGGCGGCCGCGAGCTCGAGATCGACTCCCGCCCGAGCGACGCCATCGCCCTGGCCGTCCGCTGCGGTGCCCCCATCTTCGCCGCCGAGGACGTAATCGCCGAGTCCGCCATCGAGTTCGAGCACGACGTCGAGGAGTCCGAGGACGTCGTCGAGAAGTTCAAGGAGTTCCTAGACGAGGTAAGCCCCGAGGACTTCGCCGCCGGCGATTCGTAGGCAGTTAGCCGGCCCGCGCGTAGTTCACGAAAGGGCTACGGCGCGCGAATAGCCGGCCCGGATGGCCGGCCCTTGTAACCGTCGTGGCGGCCGGAGCGTTCACAAGTAGTAGCGAGGAGCGGAGGCCGGCTCGACTTAGAAGGCCGGACGCCGTTTAAAGGTGAGCGCGCCAGCCGGGGAGGGAGTGCTGCCTGACCGACGGCTCAGCGAGTAAACGCACTCTCCAACACCCGAGCAATCAGCTCATCAAACCCAATCCCCGCGGCATCCGCGGCCTGCGGCAACAAGCTCGTCTCGGTCATCCCCGGCACCACGTTCGCCTCCAACACCCAAAGCTCCCCGCTCTGCTCGTCGAGCAGCAAGTCCACGCGCGCCACTCCGTGGCAGCCGAGCAGCCGGTAGACCGACAACGCGAGCTCCTGCGCGCGTGCAGTGTGCTCGTCGGAGAGCTCTGCCGGGCACACGAACGTCGTCATTCCGATCTCGTATCTCGATTCATAATCAAAGAAATCCTCCTCGCGCGGGACTGCCTCGACCACGGGGAGGGGCAGTGGCCCCTCGGGGCCGTCCAACACGGAGACCGCCAGGTCGCGTCCCTTCACGTAGCGCTCGATCAAGACCTTGCTCCCATAGGAGAAGGCGCCCACGAGCGCTCCCGGCAGCTCCTCGCTCGCGCGCGCGAACTTGACTCCCAGCGCCGAGCCCTGGTTGACCGGCTTGACGACGAGCGGGAAGCCGAGCGAGCGCTCGACGCTCGGCAATGCCTGTGCTGCGCCGAGCTGCTCGATCCACGACTCCTTGAACGAGTGGAAGTCCGGCGTCGGGATGCCCGCGCCGCGCATCAGGTGCTTGGCCAGCGCCTTGTCCGTGCAGCACATGCACGCCGCCGGACCCGACCCGGTGTAGGGAAGCCCGATCGCCTCGAGCAGCGACTGCAGCGTGCCGTCCTCGCCGTCCGGGCCGTGCAGCGCCACCAGTGCCGCGTCAGGAGCGCCCTCCCGCAACTGCTCGACGAAGCCCTCGTCGACGTCGATCGCGATCACCTCGTGGCCCAGGCGCGTGAGCGCTTCCTGTGCGTGCGCACCCGAGCGCAGCGAGACGTTTCGCTCCAGCGAGCGTCCGCCCTTGAGCACCGCCACCCGCCCTGGCGAGCTCATCGATCCTGCTGGCGGCGCGCCGATCCGTCCTGCTCGCGCCGCGGGAACGCGACGACGTCGGCCAGCGGCAACTTGCCCGCCTGCGCGTCCGCCTCGGCGCGGTCGCTCGCAGCCGACTCAGTTGCCGACTCGGTCGATGCCGAGTCGACCGGCGCGTTTGCTGACCGCGTGCCCGAGCCCGTGAGCGAGCCATACAGGCCGAGCTGCTGGCGCACGACCTTGCCGATCCGCCGGATGCCCTCGCGAATGTCCGCCTCGTCGACGCCCGCGAAGTTGAGCCGCATCGAGGACGAGCCGCGCCGGCCATCCATGTACGCAGCCCGTCCCGGCACGAACGCCACGCCCTCGCTCTTGCGCGCCTGCGCCAACAGGTCCGTCGTGTCGATCCGCTCATCCAGCGTCGCCCACACGAACAGGCCGCCCTGCGGCTGCGTCCAGCGTGCCCCCTCGCCGAAGTGCTCCGCCAGCGCTTCGAGCATCGCGTCGCGGCGGCTGCGATAGAGGTCTTTCAGCTGCTCCAGATAGCCCAGCCAGCGCGGTTCGCCGCTCGCGTCGCGCTCCTTGAAGTACTCCGTCACGAACAGCTGCGTCACCGGCGACGAGCACAGGTCCGAGCCCTGTTTGCCGAGGTTCAGCTTCTCCAGCACCGGGCGCGGCGCGACCGACCAGCCCAGGCGCAGGCCCGGCGAGAGGATCTTCGAGAACGTGCCCAGGTAGATCACGAGGTCCGCCGCCCCGCCGCCCGCGCCAAGCTGCGCGTCGAGCGAGTGCAGCGTCGGCAGCGGCTCGCCCTCGTAGCGCAAGAGGCCGTACGGGTTGTCCTCGAGGATCAGCAGCTCGCGCTCGTGCGCCACCTCGACCAGGCGCCGGCGGCGCGGCAGCGACATCGTCACGCCGCCCGGGTTCTGGAAGTTGGGGATCGTGTAGATGAACTTCGGTCGCCTGCCTTCCGCCTGCAGGCGGTCGAGCACGCTCTCGAGCTCGTCGATCGGCATGCCGTCGGCGTCCATCTCGATCTGCTCGACCTGCGCCTCGTACGCGCTGAACGTCGGCACCGCGCCCGGGTACGTCGGCGCCTCCGCCACGATCACGTCGCCCGGGTCGATCAGCGTCTTGCAGACGAGGTCGATCACCTGCTGGCCGCCCGTCGTCACGATCACCTCGCCCGGGTCGATCGGCGTGCCCTCGGCCGCCATCACCTGTGCGATGCACTCGACCGTGCTCGCCATCCCCTCCGTCGGGCCGTACTGCAGCGCGCGCGCCGTCGAGGACGCCGCCACCTGCGCCATCAGCTTCGCGTACAGCTCCGGCGCGAACGTCTTCGTGTCCGGCAGGCCGCCCGCCAGCGAGATCACATCCGAGCGCTCCGTCAGCGCCATCATCTCGCGCATCGCCGAGCTTTTCATCCCGCGCGTGCGCGTCGCGAACAGCGACTCGTAGCGCGCCAGCTCGTGCGCCGTCGGCCGGGCTCCGCGCCCGCCACCCGCTCCGCTGATCGATCGGTCCATGTGCTGTCGTTCCTATTCGCCGCTGCCCGCTGTGGACCTCGCGGCTCGCGTGCTGATCGGCGCGAGCGTCGTCTATCGTCCTGACCTTCGCGCCCCGGGCCAGAGGAGCACGGTAGCGCACCCCCGCACGCCCGAACGCATGAACGGCATCTTCTTCTACATAGGCCTCGGCGCCGGCCTCGCCGCAGCCTGCGGCCTGCGGCCGTTCCTGCCGGTGCTGCTCGCCGGCGCGCTCGCCTCCGGCAAGGCGCTCGGCGTGAGCTTCGCCTACGACCCGTTCAAGTTCCTCGCCGACGACTGGTGGCTGCTCGTCGTCGTCCTCGCGCTCGTGCTCGCCTACGCGCTGCAGCTGTTCGGCGGCCTCTCTGCGCTGCTCGACCCGGCAGCTGAGCGCGAGCGCCCCGAGCCGCTCGCCGCCGCCCTCGCCGGCCTTGCCTACGGCGCCGGCGCGGTGCTGTTCGCCGGCACGCTCGCCGCGCACCACGACGCCTGGTGGCCCGGCATCGTCGGCGGCCTGGCCGTCGTCTGGCTGAGCCAGAGCGCCGTGCTGCCGATGTTCGCCCGCGCCCGCGCGCGCCTGGCCGACGGCACCGCCAAACAGGCGCTCACCGTCTACCTCGACGCCGCCTCGCTGCTCTTGGCCGTGCTCGTCGCGCTGCTGCACCCGCTCGGCTACGTCGCACTGCTCGCGCTCGCGTGGCTGCTGCTGCGCACGCGCGCCAGGGCCGAGGAGAAGTACGCCGGGCTGCGCATCCTGCGGCGCTGATGGCGAGCGCGGCCGCCCGGATGCCCACGAAGTCCTCCAAGCCGCTCAAGCTCGTCCTCTGCGTGATCGACGCGATGGCTCCCGAGATGCTCGAGCGCGCCGTCGCCGCCGGCGTCGCCCCCGTGCTGGGAACGCTGATCGAGCGCGGCCGCTACATCCCCGACTGCGTCGCCGCCTTCCCCTCCGTCACGCCCGTCTGCGCCGCCTCGATCGTGACCGGGCTGGCGCAGGACGAGCACCACGTGCCCGGGATGAACTGGTACCTGCGCGAGGAGCAGCGCTACGTCGAATACGGCTCAAGCTTTCGCTCGGCGCAGCGCTTCGGCATCGGCCGACAGCTGACCGACACCGTCTACAACATGAACCGCGCCCACCTCTCGTCAGAGACACCGACCGTGTTCGAGACGCTCGACGACGCCGACGTGCGCACGGCCGGCACTACCTACCTGATGTACCGCGGCCGCCACCGCCACGAGCCTCAGCGCGACACCGCCCTGACGCGCGTCGCCTCGACGCTCATGCGCCACTCCGTGATGGGGCCGCGCGAGCTGTTCTACGCCGACATCTTCGCCTCGCGGCAGACCGGCTGCCGCTCCGGCCTCGGCATGCCCGGCGTGCGCGACCGGCACTCCGGCTGTGTCTCCAGCTACATGGTCGAGCGCGACCTGTTCGACTTCCTGCTGCTCTCGCTGCCCGACAACGACTGGCGCTCGCACAAGGACGGTCCCGACGCGCAGATGCAGTCGCTCGCGCAGGCCGACCTGCAGCTCGCGCGCGTCTGCGAGGCCGCCGGGGGGGTCGACGAGTTCCTCGCCGAGCACGCCGTGATCGCGATGGCCGATCACTCCCAGGCGCCCGTCACGGACACGATCGCCTTGCAGGACGAGCTCGCCGAGCTCGGCGTGCTTCAGCCGCCGCGCGGCGCCGACTCCGAGGACGCGCGCATCGCCGTCTGCCCCTCCCAGCGTGCCGCCATGGTCTACGCGCTGCACGAGCCCGAGCGCGACGCCATGCGCGCCTCCGTCGTTACCCGCGCGCTCGCGATCGAGGGTGTCGAGCACGTCATCTGGCTCGCGCGCGACGCCCACGAACAGCCCAGCGAGGGCGTCATCGCCAGCCGCGAGCACGGCGAGCTGCGCTTTCGCCCCGGCGGCGAGCTCGAGGACCCGCGCGGCGTGCGCTGGAGCATCGACGGGCCGCTCGCCGTGATCGACGGCAGCGTCGTCAACGGCCGCCTGCTGACGCCCGACTTCCCCGACGTGCTCGCCCGCGCCTGGTCGGCGCTCATCTGCCCCAGCTCCGGCGAGGTGCTGCTGTCTGCCGCCCCCGGGTATGAGTTCCTCGACTGGGGGCGCCAGGCCCACGTCGGCGGCGGCAGCCACGGGTCGCTGCACGCCTCCGACTCGCTCGGCGCGCTGATCGCCTGCGGCGTCGAGCTGCCCGCCGAGGAGCCCCGGCAGTGGGCGATCCGCGACATCGCGCCGATCGTGCTCGCGCACTTCGGGCTCGGCCCGGCCGGCCGCGGCGCGGTCCTCGGCAAGGCTGCGTGACGGCTGCGTCCGCCCGTTACGCTCGCTTGATGCGACGCCTGCCGACTGCGCTCGTCCTGACGCTCGCGCTCGCGCTGCCCGCGACGACGCACGCCGCCGGAGGCGTGCTCGGCAGCGTCCCGCAGCCCGCACAGCTCGCAGGCGCGCCCGGCTCGGTCCCGGCGCCCGGGCAGGCCGCCGTCTCGCAAGCGCCGGGCGGGCAGAGCACGGTGCCGGGCGGCGAGAGCGCCGGCGCGGGTCCCAAAGGCGCCGCGACGAGCACGTCCACGACCGCCGCTTCCTCCTCGAGCTCCGCGACTACGCAGACCGACCCCAACGCCCCCGTCCCCGTGCCGCCGTCGGACGTCCCGCCGCCTGGACGTCGGCTCTCGGCCAATCAAGTGCTCGCGATCGCCGGGCGGCTGGAGAGCCTGAAGAAGGCGCGCGCCGAATACCCGGGCTCCTATGGCGGGGCCTACCTGAAAGCACCGCTGCACTGGCAGGTCAGCTACTTCTCCAAGAACGGCAAGAGCGAGATCGCGCAGGTCGCGATCGACGACGTCTCCGGACGCGTGCTCGAACAGTGGACCGGCTTCCAGGTCGCGTGGACGATGGCGCGCGGCTACAAGGGTGCGTTCGGGCGTCACGTCAACGCGCTGTACATCTGGCTGCCGCTGTGCCTGCTGTTCTTCGCGCCCTTCTTCGACTTCCGCCGCCCGTTCAGGCTGCTGCACCTGGACCTGCTCGTGCTGCTCTCGCTGTCGGTCTCGCTCGCCTTCTTCAACCACGCGCAGATCTACAAATCGGTGCCGCTCGTGTACCCGCCGCTCGTCTACCTGCTGTTGCGCATGCTCGCGCTCTCGCGCCGGGGACGCCGGCGGCGGGCGCGGCCGGGACCGCTGCGGCTGCTGCTGCCAGCGCCCTGGCTGGCGCTCGGGGTCGTCTTCCTGATCGGCTTTCGCGTCGCGCTGAACGTGACCGACTCCAACGTGATCGACGTCGGCTATGCCGGCGTGATCGGCGCCGAGCGCGTCGTCGACGGCAAGCGGCTCTACGGCCACTGGCCGAAGGACAACGAACACGGCGACACCTACGGCCCGGTCAACTACGAGGCCTACGTCCCCTTCCAGCAGCTGTTCGGCTGGAGCGGCAAGTGGGACGACCTGCCGGCCGCGCACGCGGCGGCGATCTTCTTCGACCTGCTCTCGATCGGCCTGCTGTTCCTGATCGGCAGGCGCGTGCGCGGCCCGAGCCTCGGCGTGGCGCTCGCCTACGGCTGGGCCGCCTACCCGTTCACGCTGTTCGCGCTCGAGAGCAACTCCAACGACACGCTCGTCGCCGTGCTCGTGCTCGCGGCCGTGCTCGCCGCGACGTACCGCTCGAAGCTCGCGCCGGCCGCACGCGGAGGCTTCGCCGTGCTCGCCGGGCTGACCAAGTTCGCGCCGCTTGCGCTCGCTCCGCTGCTCGCGACGCATGGGCTGTGGGCAGCCGCCGCCGCGCGCTCGGGCGACAGCGGCGACGGTCCCGGCGGCCCGCCGCTACGCATGCGCCTGCGCGACCCCGCGACGTTCGTGTTCGCCTTCCTTGCCGTCGGCGCGCTCGCGAGCATCCCCGCGCTGAGCCACGACTCGCTGCACACGATCTACGAGCGCACCTTCGCCTACCAGTCCGATCGCGCCTCGCCGTTCTCGGTGTGGGGACTGTACGGCGGCCTCGGCGGCTGGGAGGCGGCCGTGCAGATCGGCGCCGTCGCGCTCGCCGTCCTGCTCGCCGTGATCCCGCGCCGCGCCGACGTCGTCG
>DATINR010000016.1:0-70352 GCA_035473995.1 Solirubrobacteraceae bacterium | reverse complement strand
CCCGTCTCCGAGCCGATCATGGTCACCGCGCGCATGCGATCGAGCGCGCGGTTGGCCGCGGCCGCCGCACTGCGTAGCTCGGCGTTGGGCAGGATCACGACGAACTCATCGCCGCCGTAGCGAGCCACGCGGTCGAAGGCGCGGAACTCGCCGACGAGCGCCTGCACGACCTGGCGCAGCACCGCATCGCCGGCCTGGTGGCCGTGCTCGTCGTTGACCCGCTTGAAGTCGTCGAGGTCGATCAGGATGCAAGACAGCGGACTGCCGGCGCGCGAGGCGCGGTCGATCTCCTCTTCCAGGCGCCGGCGCATCGCGCGGTGATTCATGCAGCCCGCGACCGCGTCCGTGCCCGCCTCCGCGCGTGCATGCACGAGCGCGAGCGCGGCAGCCGCCTGGTCGACGAGCGTGCGCGCGAGGTCGACGGCGCGCTCGTCGAAGGCCGGCGAGGAGCGGCGCACGAGCATCACGACGGCGTCCACCTCGCCACGCTCGACCATCGGCAACAGCAAGGCGCAGCTGGCCGGACCCGTAGCCGTCACGCGCGGCACGTTCTCGGCTAGCTTGCGCTGGTTGGCGATCAGCACGTTGCGCCCCGTGTAGAGCACCCAGCTGACACCCGGCGGACGCTCGGCGCGCGGCAGCATGTAGCTGAGCCGTCCGTCGCCACCGTACATGTAGACGGTCACCAGCTCCTCGGCCGACTCCCCCTCGGCCAAATGGTGCACGTGAACCTCCTCCGCCCCCGGCGAGGCCAGCAGCTCGCGTGCGAGCGCGCGGTAGACGGCGTCGATGTCACTCGCGCCGTCGGCGAGCAGCGTCAATCTGCGCACGCCGGCGAGCACAGATTCGACCCCCGGCGACGTTGCGGTATCCGTACCAGTGACAACGTCCATTACCCGGCAATCTAGGGCATGCGCCCGCCGGAGACAACCGACGGGCGTGATCTGCGAGGCCGCGGGCGCACTTGCCTCACATTCCGGAGAAGCAGTCGCGCAAACACCGGGGGCGGCCGATCGGCCGCCCCCGGAAGACTGCTGTCGAGGATGCCTACTCGCTCAGAAGCGGACGGTCACGAACGAGACCGAGCCCCGCGCGCCCTTGGCCTTGGGCACGAAGCCCACACGCACCTTGACCCTGAACGGGCGGTGCCTGCTCTGGCCGCGACGCGAGAGCGGGACCTTGATGGTCGCCTTTTTCTGCGCCCTGGAGAGCTTGCGGAACCTCGTCGCGAGGCCGCCGCCTTTGGCGCTGATGCGGCCCGCCGCGTAGGTCTGCACCGTGATGTACGCCGTGTTGCCGACGACCTTGTGGCCGACGACGCGCACGCCGCACGTGTTCACTTTGATCGTCGTGTTCTGTTTGACGACGGTGCCGTTCTGACCGGTCATCGTGGTCGGCATCACCAGCGGGTTCGCGCACAGGTTCCCGTTCGCCGCCAGCGCGCTGTGCGCTCCGATCGGCAGGTTCACCGTGATGCTCGAAACCGGCACGTCCGGGGTCGAGGCGAACGTCGTCGTCGTGATGCCTTTTTTGATGTCCGTGTTCCCGACCAGGATCGAGCGGACGCCGTCGGCTTCCATCACCAGGTCGAGGTCCGGGAACGCGGCGGCCGCGTGCGAGACGAGAATCGCCGGTCCTTTCAGTTTGCTCGGCAGGGTCGGCGTGTTCGCTCGCACACCGCCCACGAACGAACCGGGCGGGCATTTGTAGGGGTCCGCTTCGAAAGTCGCCGCCGGGCAGGCTTTCTGCAGCGTCGTCAGACGCGACGGAAGTGCCTTGGGCAACTGCACCTTGACCGACTTGACATTGGCGTTTCCAGGTACCTCGTTGAGCGTCGTTTCGAGGCTCGCGCCGTTCGCTTTCGAGGTCCTCGAGCTGGTCACGGCTTTGAAGGCCGGTTTGAATTTGAGCGCGTTGCAGTTGCCGACCTGGAATGGGCTCGACAGGTTCTGCGTCGCGTCAAACGTCGACGTCACCGTCGAGTCGGTCGCCATCGCAGCGCAGCTCGTCGGGTTCAACAGGAAGCCCTGCTTGTTGATCGCGACCGTCACGCCGCGCAGGCGGATCGGGATGCCCTTGACGATCGTCGGCAGGTCCGCCGTCGTCGTCACGCGCGCCGTGTAGGGGTCGATCGTGATCGCCGCGCGGGTCGTCACCGGTCCGAGGTTGAACGGACCGGCCACGGCCGGCACGACGATCGACAGGCCGAACGGCGCGCCTTTGTACGGGCCGGTCAGGTAGACCGAGCCGCCGCCGAACGTGTACGGCGTCGGTCCGGCCCCGGAGATTGCCGAGGCGGTCCCGATCTTGCTGCTGTCCGGACACGCGTTAGCCGTGGCCTGCGCGTCGGTGCACTGAGTCGCCTTCGGGATCTGACCGACGAGGCCCGCAGGAAGCGTCGTCTTGACCCGTGAGAGGTACTGGTTGCCCTCCGGACGTGTCAGGCTGAACGTGTAGCTCGTGTTGCCGCCCGCGTTCGCCGTCTGGTTGGCTGTCGTCTGGGTCAGCGCGAACGGGATCGTCGCCGGGCAGCCCGTGGCCGCGAACGGCGTGCTGATCGTTTTCGCGCCGATTTCGGTGTACGGCAGGAAGCTGCCTTCGGCCGCGCCCGCGTCACACGTCAGCGGGTTGGCGATCGGTGCGAGCGCGCCGCCCTTGAAGTTGAGCGTCGCCGTCGTGAACGGCTGTTCGGGGTTTTCCGAGAAGACCGTCGTCACCTGACCGGTCGTCTCGTTGGGGAAGGTTTCGCCTTTCAGACGTACCGATACCCCGTAGCGAGCGGACTCGGCGTCGAGGTAGATGATGTACGGAGGACCGGTGATCGCGCCTCCGTCCGGTGGCGTGCCGAGATAGATGTTGCCCGTCAGCGAGCCGTCGGGCAGCGTCGGCACGTTGAGGCTGACCGTGCCGAGCACCGAGCTGGCCGGACAGTCCGTGCCGGGGGTCGCACTGTGGATGCGCGCCTGGTCCGGCGTGCAGGCTGTCAGGCCGGCGGCGGCCGACGGGTTCAGCGTCATGCCCGCGGGCAGCTTGACCGACGCGGTTTTCAACTGCGACGAGTCGATCTGGGTGGCGCCCGTGTGGCGTGTCAGGCCAACCGACGTGCTGATGCCGTCGGGCTGGTCGAAGCCGCTTTCGCCTGCGCCTGCGCTGAGGCCGAATGTCGGATCGAACGGGACTAGGGGGCAGCCATTGAGTCCGATCAGCGTCGTGTAGGACTTGGTCGAGGTTTCGCCTTTTTCGTTCGTCAAGGCCAGCCGGGTCGTGTTGTTACCAGGACAGCTCGTTCCGTTCGTGATGAAGTCACCCCGCCCGGCGCGCCCGTTGAAGACAAGCCTCGAGGTGAGCAGCGGAAGCGTCGGCGAGACCTCGATTTCGAAGTAGTCGTGGTAGTCGCCCTGATTAGTGCCTTTTTCTTCCTTGCCCCATTCGACGTTGCCTTCGATCAGCGTATGTGCGTAGAACTGTTCTTTTTCGAACGGGGTGCCTTTGTAGGGAGTTCCGCTCAGAATGCTTTCCGTCAATGCTTTCGGCAGTTTGAGCGCGACGCCGAACTCCGATGCGCGGGCGACAGCCGGTGGTTCGGGCTGGACGAGGTTGTAGACCGTTCCCTCGAGGGGAAGGTCTGACACGCCCGGAGCAACGCCTTCCGGGCCCGCGTAGACCGTGACTTTGTTTTCGCCGATGACGCTTTCCCCCGAGCAGGTCGGTGCACGGAAAAAGTGGGTTCCTGCCAGTTCGCCGCCTTCCCCGTTGAATTCGGTCATCGAACACTGCGGCACGGCCACCGGCGCCGTTGCGAGGCCCGCCGCTACGTCGGTCCTGATGTGCGTCACCACCCCCCCGGAGGGCGCTTCGTTCGGGAACGTACCGGCGGTGTTGACTTTGAAGTCGGTGATGCCGAAGGGCACGTGGCCGGCGGCCTGCGTGAATCCTTCGTTTTTGGTCTCTTCCGGCGTCGGTTCTTTGGGGAACGAATAGACCAAGCCGGGGGCCAGTTCGACTTCCGAGCTGGCGCATTCTTCGTGCCCCACGTCGCAGTTGACCGCGACGAACGTTTCGACGCCGAACGCGGCCTGCGCCGCGGCCGGCGCAACGACAGCGACGACAGCGACAATCAGCAGCGCAAGAAACGAAAAACGGACACGAGACCTCATACCGACCTCCCTAACCGAGTGCGGGCACCTATGCCCAATGACTCTTATGTTCCCCAAAAGTTGCGATCCACCGGCAGTATTTGGACGTATCGGCCAGGAGTCCTTCCTGCGCGAGCCGGCGAGCGCAACGTGGCCGTTCGATTCGTCGGCCGGATATCGGTGAACGAGTCAGCTCAGGCGCCGGCCAGCGCGTCGGCACGGCCCTGGCAGTCATACAGCGACGTCGACGCGCTGCCGGCCGTCGAGCCCGTGCCACCGCTCGTCGTCGTCGCGGCGCCCGCGGTCCCTGCGCTCGCATTGCCCGCGCCCGTTGAGAGCGTCACCCTCTTGCAGGCTTTCTCGACCGCCGTGATCGCCGCTTTGGAGCCCGCGCGTGTGTCGCCCGGCAGTCCCCTGAAGCTCTGCGTCGCAGACTGTTCGCCCAGCACCCAGCGGATCGCGCCCGAGCGCACGCGCTGTGCGAGCCACGCCGTCGAGACCGAGCTCTCGCGTCCGGAGAAGCCGCCGATGCCCGCGACCTTCGCCCCGCTCGCGATGATCGCCGACGACGCGCTCGTCTGGCTCGCCACCGCGATCGTGCCGCCGCCGTGCTGCTTGACGTAGGTGAGCACCTGCGAGCTGAGCTGGCCGCCGCCCATCGGCCCGCCAAAGCCGCCCGCGGGGAAGCCGGCGCTGTTGCCGCTGCGGCCGGCGACACCGCCGGCGATGCCCGGTGGCAGGCCGATGCCCGACGGCACGCCCTGCGACTGCGCTGCGGCTCCGCTGCCGGACGATGTGCTTGTCGCAGGCGGCCCTGCACCGTTGCCGAACAACGGCACGCCGCCGGATGCGCCCAGGGCCGCCGGGGGACCGCCCGCGCGAGCACCGAACGCGCCCGGCGCGCCGCGACCGCCGAACATGCCGCCGCCCGCCGTCTGCACGTTGGCCGGGCCGCCTTCCGGGAAGGTGCTGCTCGTGGCGTGACCGAGCGTGTCCACCGCCCACACCGACGGCGCCAGCAGCAGCGCCGCGATCGCAGCCGTCGCGGCCGCGAGCCGCGCCCGGCGCGAGCCGAGTGCGACGAGCGCGAGCGCCGCGACCGCGCAGACCGCGGTCAGCAGCGGCGGCAGCCAGCTGAGCTGCCCCGGATACTGGTGCAGCACGGCGAGCTCGCTCGCCACGCCCGCAGCCAGCGCCAGCGCCGCGAAGATCCGTGCGCCGGTGCCGCTCGCAATCAGCTGGGCCGCGCCTGCGCCGACCAGCGCCGCCGCGAACGGCGCGAGCAGCGAGACGTAGTAGGGGTGGAAGATGCCGCTCGCCGCGCTGAACAGCACGGCGGTCACGAGAAACGCGCCGCCCACCGCCACAAGCCAGCCCGTGCGCGCATCGCGCCGGCGTAGCCGCGTCGCGACGAGCAGACCGAGCGCGCCGAGCAGCGCGAAGCCGAGCAGCCAGCCCGCCTGGCCGCCGAGCGCCGAGTTGAGCAGACGCAGCGGACCCGCTTCGCCGCCGAACACGCTGCCACCGCCTCCGCCGCCGCCGGGAGCGCCGCCGGGGCCGCCCGACTGGCCGTCCACGCGGCCGACGCCGTTGTATTCGAAGATCAGCGAGAGGATGCTGTTGTCGCTCGTGCCCGAGATCCACGGGCGATCGGACGCCGGCGTGAGCGCCACCAGCAGCGGCCATGCGCCGCCGACGACGAGCATCGCCGCCCAGCCCGCCAGCAGCTGGCGCACGGCGCGCAGACGGCCGCGCGGCGCCACGAGCAGATACGCCACAGCGATACCCGGAACGACGACGAGCGCGACCAGCATCTTCGTCTCGAAGCCGAGGCCGACGCACACGCCCGCCAGCACGAGCCAGCGCGTGCGGCCGTCCTCCAGCGCGCGCAGCGCACACCACAGCGCCGCCACACAGCACAGCACGAGCAGCGCGTCCGGGTTGTTGTGGCGCGAGATCGCCACCGTGATCGGCGTCAGCGCCAGCGCCAGTCCGCCGGCGAAGCCCGCCGCGCGGCCGAAGCGCCGGCGCACCAGGTCGTAGACCAGGCCGACGCTCGCCACGCCCATCAGCGCCTGCGGCACGAGCATGCTCAGCGAGCTGTAGCCGAACACGCGCACCGACAGCGCCTGCACCCACAGTGCCAGCGGCGGCTTGTCGACCGTCATCACCCCGCTCGGGTCCGCCGAGGCGAACAGGAAGTTGTGCCAGCTCGAGCTCATCGAGCGCACCGCCGCGCTGTAGTAGTCGTTGGCCCAGCCGTTCTTGCTCAGCGACCACAGGTAGAACACAGCCGCGAGCACGAGCAGCAGCGCCAGCTCCGGTCGCGGCAGGCGCCTGCTCAGCGCCCCCAGGCGCTCGCCAAGCCGCTCGCTGCCATCCGAAAGCGGGGTGGCCGGAGCTCCGGAAGTGGAAGGTGCGGCGGCCGAAGCGCTCTGAAGTGAGTAGCTCATGGCCGCAGCATCGAGGCCGCGTGTAGGAGGAACGTGTGAATCGGCTGAAAGTTGACTCAAGGCGGACGAAGAGATTCCGACCCAGGCCATGCCCGGGCCGGTTTATCCGTTGCGATGCAGCGGGTTCTCCCCGTTTCGCGCAGAGTTCCGATTGCTAGCGTAGTTGCGAATGTTGAACGATTGCAAATCACTGGTCTGCTTTGCGTCGGCATTGGGTGCCGTTGCTGCGGCGCTGGCAGGCTGGGCACCGGTTGTGCGGGCCGACTGGTCGGCGCCGCGGGTGGTCGCATCCGCCCCGCCCCTGTACCTGGGCGGGGGCTACGTGCCGGCGATCGGCGGTTCTGCGGCCGTTGACTCGCGCGGTGATGTGGCGGTGGCCTGGTCGAGGGCAGGCGCACGGCCAGCCGAGTACCGGGGCCGTCGCTGCTCGTGGAGGCGGGGGATGCCGAAGCGGTGGGGATGCTACCCGGTGACCACTGTGCATCTCATGGTCGTGATGGCGAGTGGGCGGACGATCGCCCGGGTGGTCACTTCTGCGCGGGACGATGGGCTGGTCGGGGTCGCGCTCAGCCCTGCTGAGGCGACCGTCTTGCTGGCGTACTCGAAGCCCGGGATCGATTCCCAGGGCGGCCTGCGCGTCGCCTACGGACCGCTGATCGGGCGGTGGGCCGCGCCGCAGACGATCAGCGGACGCTGGGGCATCGGGTGGACGAACGGGCGTCCGTTGGCAGAGCCGCATCTCGCGCTCTCGCCGGATGGCACGGTGCTGGTCGCGTGGAACGGCTGCCTGACACGAAATGCATGCCTCGGAGCCGTCGGCGAAGGATACGCGCGGCAGCGGGTCGTGGTCGCGTGGCATCGTCCGGGACGACCGTTCGCCCCGCCGGCCGTGGTGCGCGCGCCGCTCGGGTCGGTGCCGCAGTTCGACGCGACGGGGAGCGCCTACCTCTCCGGCGACTGCAGCGGGACCGTCGCGATCGCAAGGGTGCACAGCCGGCGCTTCAGCCGCACGATTGTGACCGGAGGCGCCGTGAAGTCATTCGCACTCGCGCTGTCCGGCGCCCGGCAGGGGCTCGCGGCGTGGGTTGCCGGAGCCTGTTCCTATGACGAAACGACGCCGCCCCGGAACGGGCCCGTGCGCATCAGCCTCCTGCGGGGCGGCACGTTCACCAGGCCGCAAGCCTTGACTGCGAATACGACCGAAGCCATGCGCAGCAGCGCGGCCGCGGTCCCCTCCGGAGGAATCGTCAGCTGGGATGTCCGCGCAGCCAACGAGGCCGAAGAACCGTTCAGCGCCCGGATCGGCGCCAACGGCGTCCCCGGCTCGATCCAGCAGGGCGCCAAGGCGGTCATCCCGATCGCCGCCGATGCCCGCGGCGATCTGATGCTGGAAGATGGACGCTCGGCGAGCAGCTACGGGCCCGGAGCACCCGGGCCATCTCCCCCGTTTGTGAGGCCTGCCGGCGGAGGTCCCGACGAGCCGGCACCCTCACGCTTCGGCTCGCTCGCCGCCGCGCCGGCCGGACGCGGGTTCGCGTTCGCATGGTTGCCGAACCTGACGACGCTCAACCTGTCGGTCTGGCGCCCGTAGACCCGCTCCGCCGGTTGGTCCGCCCGCGCCGGCGGGCTGTCCTGCGGCCGGCGTCAGTCGATCAGGCGCTTGCCCAACTGCCAGATCGCCAGGCGCCACATCAAGAGCGCGAACGCGAGCAGCACGCCCGCGTGGCCGAGATCGCCGAGATGCAGTTCGCCCAGCGAGGCGTCGCGCACGAGCTGCACGCAGTGATACAGCGGGTTGACCTGCGCCACCTGGCGCACGCCCGCCGGCAGCGCCGAGATCGGGAAGAACGTCCCCGCCACCAGGAACATCGGCGTCAGCACGGCGCTCGTGATGTAGTTGAAGTTGTCGATCGTCTTCGCGATCGCCGCCACCAGCACGCCGAAGCCGGCGAAGCCGAAGCCCGTGACGAAGCCGATCGCCGGCACGAGCAGCATCCCCCATTCCGGCTGCAGGCCGAACAGCAGCCCGACGAGCAGCGGCGCCAGCCCGTACACGCCCGCGCGCAGCGAGATCCACAGGATCTCCGCCGTGATCAGCTCCTCGACGTCCAGCGGCGTGGCCAGCATCGCGTCGTACGTGCGCTGGAACTGCCAGCGCACGAACGTGTTGAACATGCCCGGGAAGGCAGACGAGAACAGCACCGCCGTCGCGACTGTGCCCGTCGCGATGTACTCGATCGTCTTCACGTGGCCGATCGTTTTCACGAGCGTGCCGAAGCCCAGCCCGAACGCCAGCAGGTAGATCGTCGGCTGCACGATCGAGCTGAACGTCGTCGCCTTCCAGTAGCGCCCGAAGATCACCACGTCGCGGCTCATCACCGCCGCCAGCGCCGCCGGTTCCAGCCGCCCCACGCGCCGCGCCCGCGGCTGGCCGCCGGCAGCTTCCGCCTGCACGCTCATCCGAGCAGCCCACCGGTCATCGTTTTGATCATTCGATCTCCTCACCCGTCAGCGCCACGAACGCGTCCTCGAGATTCGCCGGGCGGCGCACTCCCTCCGGAGCCTCTCCGTCGAGCTCCTCCGCGCGCATGATCGCCAGCGCCGGGCCAGAGCGACGGCTCTGCCAGCTGCGGCTCGCCGCCAGCTCGGCCAGCTCGGCCAGCTGCTCCGGCGGGCCATAGACCTCGACCACCTGCTCGCCCGCGTGCGCGCGCACGAGCTCCGCCGGTGTGCCCTGGGCGACGATCTTGCCGTGCGACATCACCGCCACCACGTCCGCCAGGCGCTCGGCCTCCTCGATGTAGTGCGTCGACATCAGCACCGTCACGCCCTGCGCGCGCAGCCCGTCGATCAGCGACCACAGCTCCTGGCGCACCTGCGGGTCGAGCCCCACCGTCGGCTCGTCGAGCAGCACCAGGCGCGGACGGTGGATCAGCCCGCGCGCGACGAGCAGGCGCCGGCGCATGCCGCCCGACAGCTCCCTGACGATCGTCTCGGCGCGTGGCACGAGGTTGGCCAGCTCGAGCGCACGCTGCACCGCCGCCTCGCGCTCGGACGCCGGCACGCGGTACAGGCGCGCGAACACCGTCAGGATCTGCCGGCAAGTCAGCTCCACGTCGAGGTTGTCCAGCTGCGGCACCACGCCCATCTCCATCCGCGCCTGCTTCGATTCGCGCGGCAGCTCGTAGCCGAGCACTTCCAGCTCGCCCTCGTCGGCCAGCGCCTGCGCCGTCAGCATGCGCATCGTCGTCGACTTGCCCGCGCCGTTGGGTCCGAGCAGGCCGAAGCACACGCCGCTCGGCACCTGCAGGTCGAGACCGTCGACCGCCACGATCGCCCCGAAGCGCTTGACCACGCCGCGCAGCGAGATCGCCGCGCCCTGCGCCGGCCGCTCGGATGCAAGCTCTCCGTCGTTTCCCTCTGCCATCCCCACGACACTCTAGGCGGGAGGGGCGGAGGGATCGTGGAAATGCGAGTTGGGATAGCCATGGTAGATACGCCGCGCGTATATACGGTGGCTATCGCTGAGCGCGCGGTGGCCGTCGCTGCGCGCGAAGCCTTCACAAGCGCGCGACGTCTCGCTCGCAGATGTCCAGTCCCCGTAGCTCGAATCTCCGACGACGGTCCATATTGAGGGCCCCGCCGCTCGGGCAATCTGAGGCAACGCTGTTCGAGCCACGCCCAGCACCCGACTCACTCAGAGCGACCAAAGCGAGCGCGGAGACGAGACCATGCGAGGAAGAACACCCCAGATCGTCGCCCTTGGTGGCGGCGGCTTCTCGATGGAGCGCGACAGCTCCCTGCTCGACGACTACGTGCTGTCGCTCACCGACGCGCAGCGCCCGCGCGTCTGCTTCCTGCCGACCGCCTCGGGCGACGCCGACCACTACGTCGTGCGCTTCTACCGGCGCTTCGCCGCGACTTGCGATGCGAGCCACGTCTCGCTGTTCCGCCGCGACCAGGGCACCGGCGGGGTCGAGGACGACCTCGCCAGCCACCTGCTCTCCCAGGACTTGATCTACGTCGGCGGCGGCAACGTCGTCAGCATGCTCGGCGCCTGGCGCGCACACGGGCTCGACGACGTGCTGCGCAAGGCGTGGCGCAAGGGCATCGTGCTGTGCGGCCCCTCCGCCGGCTCGCTGTGTTGGTTCGACGAGGCGCTCAGCGCCTTCCACGGCGCGCCGCGCGGCGTTCGCGGGCTCGGCCTGCTGCCCTACTCCAACTGCGTCCACTACGACGCCGAGCCGCAGCGCCGAGCCGAGTACCACCGCTTCGTCGGCGACGGCATGTGCCCCGGCTACGCCGCCGAGGACGGCGTCGCGCTGCACTTCCGCCGCACGCGCCTGCAGGGCGCCGTCAGCTCGCGCACCGACGGCTGCGCCTACCGCGTCGAGCACACCGGCGACGGCGTCGTCGAGACGCCGCTCGAGGTCACCTACCTCGGCGCCGAGATCGCGCGGCAGGCGGGCGCCGAGGTGGAGCAGGCCCCGGCGGCCGAGCTCGCCGAGCAGCCGGCCGCGCCGGCCAAGTCGCGCCGTCCCCGCAGGCGCAGCGCACGGCGCTCGGCGCCGTCCGCCAAAGCCGAGCTGCTGCCGGTCTCGCCCGAGCCGGTCCCCGCGTGAGCAGTAGGCTCGGCGCATGAGCACAGCAGCCGGGCCGGCCGAGGTGCCGCTGCAGCAGAGGAAGATCTTCGCGATGGGCGGCGGCGGCTTCACGATGGAGCCGACCAACCCCCTGCTCGACGACTTCGTGCTGTCGCTGACGCCGGCCAAGGAGCCACGCGTGCTGTTCCTGCCGACCGCCTCCGGCGACACGACCGCGCAGATCAATGCCTTCCAGGCGCGCTTCGCCGATCGCTGGTGCGTACACGAACATCTCTCGCTGTTTCGCCTGCGCGACGCGCGCCGCCCGCTGCGCCAGATCGTGCTCGAGCAGGACATCATCTACGTCGGCGGCGGCTCGATGCGCAACCTGCTCGCGATCTGGCAGGCGCACGGGCTCGACGAGCTGCTCGTCGAGGCCTGGCGCGCCGGCACTGTGCTCGCCGGTCTCAGCGCCGGCGCGATGTGCTGGTTCCAGGGCGGCGTCACGCGCTCCTCCGGACCGCCCGAGGCGCTCGCCGGGCTCGGTCTGCTCGAGGGCTCGCTGACCGTCCACGCCGACGGCGAGCCCGAGCGGCTGCCCGTGTGGCTGTCCGCCGTGCGCGACGGCACGCTGCCCGGCGGCTGGGCGCTCGACGACGGCGTCGGCCTGCTGTTCGAGGGCCTGCAGATGACGCGCGCTGTCAGCTCGCGTCCCGGCGCCGGCGCGCAGCGCGTCGACCAGGTCGCCGGTGAGCTCGTGCGCAACCGCCTGGCGCCCGAGCTGCTCGGCGACGGCGCGCCGCTCGTGCTCGGCGGCGTCGACGAGGCCGTGCAGGAGCTGCGCCGCGTGCACCGCATGCGGCGGGGCATGAGCGAAGGCTGAGAGCGCTCAGCCGAGCGTCGTGCCGGGCGCGAGGCCTCCGTTCTCGATGCCCACGCCCCGATGCGCGCCGTCCTCGTAGACGGCGACCGATTTGACGTCGAACTCGCGCGTGCCGCCGGTGAAGCCGCTCGTGCAGCGGCATTCGCGCAGCGCGTAGCTGAGGATCAGCGTCGTGCGCGCCGAGTGGACCGGCCGCGCTGGCCCGACGTTCGTCGCCCACGGCTGCAGCTCGCCGTCGATCCACACGCTGTACGTGTTGTCGGGCTCGATCTCGAACGTGTAGGTGTGGAACGCCAGCGACGGGTCCTCGGCGAAGCCCCATTTGTTCGCCGTCAGGAAAGGAGGAGCGAACCACGCCGTGTACATCCCGTCCGTGCTCCAGCCCGTCGTGTGCTTTTCGCTCGCGCCACCGCCCTCGAAGAAGTCGACCTCGGTGCCTTCCCACGGCGGACCGTTCGACCACCAGCCCGGGTCCGCCTCGCCCGTGTTCGGCGGGAACTTCGCGACCGCCTCGAACACGAGCGTCTGGCCTTTGCCCGGCGACCACGTGAAGAACCTGTAGCCCGGCACGCCGTCGTTCTGCCCGCGCAGCACCCCGCACACGTAGTGCTTGGCGCCCGGCGACTGCGCGACCGCCGTGTGCGTGCACGACAGCCGCAGACCCTGCGGCGTCGTGGCCACGGCGCTCGGGTTCATCACCTCCATCTCGTCCGTGTTGAACCCCGGGCAGTTGCTCGCGAGCGCGCAGTTGTTCGGGAACCACGTGTTGTCCTCGCCACGCCGCTTGCCGATCGGCGCGCCGAAGCCGTCGGCGTAGGCGACCGACCAGCCGCCCGGAGGCATCGACGGCCCGGTGGGCGCGCGGCCGACCGCGTGCGGACTCGCCGTGTGCGAGCTCGCCGCGCCCTGCTTGCGATCGGTCGAAGAGCAGCCGAGCAGCCCCGCCGCGGCGAGCGCCAGCGCCGGCAACGATACGGCCGCCCGGGGCGCGATGCCGGCGGCCCACCGCCGGCGCGCAGGACGTCGCGGCGGTCGGCCCTTACCGGCGGCGTGAAGGGTCGTCCTCACGCCGCCGAGGCTAGCTCGCGCGATCAGCCGATCGTCGTGCCCGGCGCGACGCCCGCATTTTCGACGCCTACGCCGGCGTGGGCTTTGTCCTCGTACACCGCCACCGATTTGACGTCGAACTCACGCGTGCCACTGGTGAAGCCCGTTTTGCACCCGCATTTGCGCAGCGCGTAGCTGAGGATCAGCGTCGCCTTCTCCGTCAGCACCGGGGTGGCTGGGCCGATGTTCGTTGCCCACGACTGCGGTTCGCCGTCGATCCAGATGCTGTACGTGTTGTTGGGCTTGATCTCGAACGTGTACGTGTGGAACGCCAGCGACGGGTCTGCCGAGAATCCTCGTTTGGTCGCCCACGGGTGCGGCGTGGCGAACCACGCCGTGTAGAGCGGGTCCGTGCTCCAGCCCGTCGTGTGTTCCGGGCTCGCTCCGCCGCCCTCGAAGAAGTCGACCTCCGTGCCGTTCCACGGCGGCCCGTTCGTCCACCACCCCGGGTCGGCGTCGCCCGTGTTCGGCGGGAACTTGGCGACCGCTTGGAAGACGAGCGTTTGGCCTTTGCCCGGCGACCACGTGAACGGCCGGTAGCCGGACCCGTTCTGGCCGCGCAGCGTGCCGCACACGTAGTGCTTCCCGCCTGGTTCCTGCGCGGCCGTCGTGTACGTGCATTTGAGCTTCAGGCCTTCGGCCGTCTGGCTGACGGCGCTCGGGTTGAACACCTCGAGCTCGTCGGAGTTGAAGCCGCTGCAGTTGCTCGTCTGCATGCAGTTGTTGGGGAACCACGTGTTGTCGTGGCCCGGGCCACTGCCGATCGGCGCGCCGAAGCCGTCGGCATAGGCGACCGACCAGCCGCCGGCCGGCGTCGGCGGACCCGTCGGCGTCGCGCTGACCAGCGCGCCCTGCGGGCCTTCTTCAGTCGGTTCTTCTTCGGTCGGTTCTTCTTCCGGCGCTTCTTCTTCGGGGGGTTCTTCTTCGGTCGGTTCTTCTTCGGGCGGTTCTTCTTCAGGCGGTTCTTCGCCGCCGGCGAGGGGCGTCGCTTCGGCAGACGTCAGCGGCCCCAGCCGTTCGTGGTAGTAGGAGCGCACGAGCACTTCGTAGGGCACGTGCTTCAGCCTCGTGATCGTGTAGGAGCGCGCGCCACGCCCGACGTCGACGTAGCCGCCGCCACCCCCGCCGGCCTGCTTCCAGCGGATGCGAAAGCCCGTCAATCCAGCCGTGCGCGAAACTCCCCACGAAGCCGCCAGCGAACCTTCGGCCGGCGTCAGCTGCAGGTTGGTCGCCCGCGGACGCAGGGCGGCCGGGGAAGCCGCCGGCGCTGCCAATGCGATCGCCAGCGCAAGTGCGATCCCTGCGAGCGAACCGCGCAGCGGCGCGCTCCCGCGTCCTCGCCGCGGACTCGGCCGCGGCTGCTCGTGGCACAACTCGATTTCGCGTTCCTGACTGAAGCTGAAGCCCTCGATGAGAAATCCCTTTCTTCGTCGCCTTTGGCCGGCCGCTCACTCCGGGCCTGACCTAAACACCCTTCTTTACCCAAACGCAGACTACCCTGCTCGAAGCTCCTCAATCCTCACGGGCTCGACAGCGATTGACGGCAACGTCGCGTTCTCGCGCCGAAACACCCTGGAGGCGCGTCAACTACGGGGCAGCGGTGGGTACTAGCGTCGCGGCGAGCTAGTCAGAAACGTCACGCTCAGATCCTCCTTGCCGTGCTCGGGCACGGCCTGGAGCATGCGCGCGCTGATCGCCTTCAGCGCCGGCAGGTCGAGCCCGGCGCGCTCGGCCGACTCCACGGCGAGCCGCGCGTCCTTGCTGGCCAGCTCGAGCGCGAACGTCGGCTCGAAGTCCCGCTCGAGCACGCCGCGCCCTTGAGCCGCAGGTAGGGCATGTCCAGCGGGCCGCCGTCGATCGCCTCGAAGAACGCAGAGCCGTCGAGGCCGAGGCCCTCGGCGAGCGCGATCGTCTCGGCGGCTCCCTCGACCACGGACACGATCCAGGCGTTCGTCACGAGCTTCAGCCGCGTGCTCGCGCCGGCCTGCTCGCCGACCCACATCGTGCGCTGGGCGACTGCGTCGAACACCGGCTGCACGCGCTCGCGCAGCGACTGGGGGCCGGAGGCCATCACGACGAGCTTGCCTTCCTGCGCCGGCTGCTTGGTGCCGAGCACGGGTGCGTCGACGAAGCCGATGCCGTGCTCCTGCGCGAGCTCTGCGCAGCGCGCCGTGCCCTGCTCGCCGATCGTCGACATCTGGATCCACACGCTGTTCGGCCGTGCCCGCGCGAGCGCCCCGTCGCTGCCCTGCATCGTGGCGAGCACCGCATCGGCGTCGCTCAGCATCGTCACGATCAGCTCAGCCGACGCGGCCGCCTCGGCGGGCGTGTCGCAGAGCTGCGCGCATTCGCGTGCAAGCGGCTCGGCCTTCGCGCGCGAGCGGTTCCACGCGACGAGCTCGATGCCGGCGCGCGCGATGTTGCGCGCCATGCCCGAGCCCATCGTCCCACCCGCGCCGAGCACCGCGACAGCGTCGGTCATCGTCTGCTCAGGGGCGTACGAAGGTGTTCGGGTCCGGGCCGATCCGCCGGCCCGCGTCGAGCGCCGCGATCGATTCGAGCTCCTGCTCGCTCAGCTCGAAGTCGAACACGTCGATGTTCTCGCGGATCCGCGACGGCGTCACCGACTTCGGGATCACGACGTTGCCGACCTGCAGGTGCCAGCGGATGATCGCCTGCGCCGGGGTCTTCCCGTGCGCCTCCGCGATCTCCACGATCGCGGGCTCCTCGAGCTCGAGGCCTTGGCCGAGCGGGCTCCACGCCTCGGTCAGCACGCCCAGACGCTCGTGCTCGCGGCGCAGACCGACCTGCTGGAAGTACGGATGCAGCTCGACCTGGTTGATCGCCGGCGTCACGCCCGTCTCGGCGATCACGCGCTCGAGGTGCTCGGCTTCGAAGTTGGATACGCCGATCGTGCGCACGAGCCCTTCCTGCTGCAGCTCGACGAAGGCCTTCCACGTCTCGACGTAGAGATCGTGCGCCGGCACCGGCCAGTGGATCAGGTAGAGGTCGAGGTGGCTCAGCTCGAGCCGCTCGAGGCTCGCGCGGCACGCGCGCTTGGCCTGCTCGTAGCCCTGGTCGTCGTTCCAGCACTTCGTCGTGATGAACAGCTCGTCGCGATCGAGCCCGGAGGCGTGCAGCGCTTCGCCGACGCCTCCCTCGTTGCGGTAGGCCGCTGCCGTGTCGATGTGCCGGTAGCCGGCCGCAAGCGCTTCGGCGACCGCCGCCTCGGTCTCCTTGGGCGGGACCTGGAAGACGCCGAAGCCGAGCTGCGGGATCCGCTCGTTCGGCGCGATCGCAAGCTCGGGTATCTGCTGCGCCGGTGCGCTCATACACTCATCACTGCCCACTATGCCCGATGCGAAACGCCGGGGCGGCGCGCACTGCATATAGTCGCGGCATGGGGGCGGAGCAGAGCGCGGTCAATCGTCAGGTCCGTCTGGCGGCACGTCCATCCGGCCTGCCCAAGCCATCTGACTGGAGCCTCGTGCAGGAGCCCGTCCCGGCGCCCGGCGAGGGCGAGTTCGTCGTCGAGATCTCGCACATCTCGCTCGACCCGGCGATGCGCGGCTGGATGAACGCCGGCGCCTCCTACATCGACCCCGTCGAACTCGGCGAGGTGATGCGCGCCGGCTGCGTGGGGCGCGTGAGCGCCTCGGCCCATCCGGCCTTCGCCGTCGGCGAGCACGTCTACGGCACGTTCGGCGTGCAGGAGCACGCGCTCTCCGACGGCAAGGGTGCGATCAAGGTCGACCCCGCGCTGGCGCCGCTGCCGACATATCTCGGCACGCTGGGGATGACCGGGCTGACGGCCTACTTCGGCATGCTCGACGTGGGCAAGGCGAAAGAGGGCGAGACGGTCGTCGTCTCCAGCGCCGCCGGCGCCGTCGGCAGCGTGGCGGGGCAGATCGGCAAGCTCAAGGGCGCGCACGTCGTCGGCATCGCCGGCGGTGAGCAGAAGTGCGCCTGGCTGACCGACGAGCTCGGCTTCGACGCGGCGATCGACTACAAGTCGGAGAACGTGCGCAAGGCGCTGCGCACGCACGCACCAAAGGGCGTCGACGTGTTCTTCGACAACGTCGGCGGGGAGATCCTCGACGCCGTGCTCACCCGCCTGGCGCGTCACGCGCGGATCGTGATCTGCGGCGCCGTCTCGCAGTACAACAACACCGAGCCCATGCGCGGGCCGTCGAACTACATGTCGCTGCTCGTGTTCCGCGCGAGCATGACCGGGATGGTCGTGTTCGACTACGCCGCCCGCTACGGCGAGGCGATCGCCGAGCTCGCCGGGTGGATGCGCGAAGGGCTGATCGTCTCGCGCGAGGACGTCGTGCGGGGCGGCGTCGAGGACTTCCACGACACGCTGCTGAAGCTGTTCGAGGGCGCCAACGTCGGCAAGCTCGTGCTGCAAGTCGGCGACTGAGCGGCCCGCCGCGGAGCCCCGGGCGCGGCATGCGCTCGTGTGAGCGTCGTCGTGCGCGCCGGCTCAGCCGTCTGGCAGCATCGTGCGCACGAGCTCGCCCCAGCAGTGCTTCAGCTGCGCCTGGGACATGCCGCGCTCGCGGCGCTGGAACAGCACGAGTTCGCTGACGAGCGTGCCTAGCAGCACGTCGGCGAGGTAGTCGACGTCACCCTCGTAGTCGCTCTCGCCGAGCAGCGCAGTGACGTGGGCGCGGTAGGCGGCGTAGACGCTGTGGCGCAGCCGCTCGCCGGGCGCGCCGTTCTCGGCGGCGACGAGCAGATCGCCCTGGACCTCGATGTGCTCGAGCATGCGCTCGCCGAAGGCGATCAGGCGCTCGCGCGCGGGCGCCCCCGGTCCGAGCGGCGCGGGGCCGCGGATGAAGCCCTCCTGCAGGCCGCGCTCGCGCTCGTCGAGCAGCGCGCGCATCAGACCGCAGCGATCGCCGAAGTGGCGGAACAGGGTTCCCTTGCCGACGCCGGCAGCGCGCGCGACCTGGTCCATCGTCACGCACTGCGCCCCGTGCTCGGCGACGAGCGCTTCGGCGGCGGCGAGGATCGTGGCGCGGTTGCGCGCAGCGTCAGCCCGCTCGTGCCGGACGGGCTCGAGCATCGGCAACCCCCGTTGCGCGACATTGCCCTCCACCTGGGGAATCCTACCTGGCGTGATTACCGGACTGCGGTCCATTTGTGTTAGTATAGCTCTATCCGGACCACAGTCCGCATAATTCGACCTTCAAGGAGCCCCTCATGTCAGCCACAGCCACAACCACCCAGACGCAGCTTCCCGCCGGTACGTGGAAGCTCGACCCGACGCATTCCTCGGCGAGCTTCGCCGTCAAGCACATGGTCGTCGCGACCTTCCGCGGGCGCTTCGAGAACATCGACGCCACGCTGACGGTCGACGAGAACGGCACGGGCGAGCTGCTCGGCACGGTCGACGCCGGCTCGATCGTGGTCAAGGACGAGAACCTGCAGGCGCACCTCGGCTCGCCGGACTTCTTCGACACCGAGCGCTACCCCGAGCTGCGCTTCGCCTCCAAGGCGATCCGCCGCGACGGCGATGAGCTCGTGGTCGACGGCGAGCTGACGATCAAGGACCGGACGCACGCAGTCGAGGCGCGCGGCACGATCACCGACCCGCACGAGACGCTCGGCGGCGCGGTCAAGATCGGCGTCACGCTGGAGACGGTGATCGACCGCACGCAGTTCGGCCTGGAGTGGAACGCGCCGCTGCCGAAGGGCGGCTTCGCGCTGGCCAACGACGTCAAGCTGACGGTCGAGCTCGAGCTCGCCCGCGACGGCGAGTAGCACGACATGCGCGTCCTGGGCATAACGGGCTCGCTGCGCAGCAACTCGCACAACGGACGCCTGCTTCGGGCGGCGGCGCAGCTGCTGCCGCCCGATGCGGAGTTCGTCCAGTTCGGCGGCCTGAAGGCGATCCCGCCGTTCGACGAGGACGACGAGCTCGCCCCGGGCGACGCCGTCGAGGCGTGGCGTGCCGAGCTCGAGCGCGCCGATGCGCTGCTGTTCGCGACGCCCGAGTACAACCACTCGATCCCGGGCGCGTTGAAGAACGCCGTCGACTGGGCCTCGCGCCCGTTCGCCACAGCGGCGCTGCGCAACAAACCGGCGGCCGTGATCGGCACGAGCACGGGGATGTTCGGCGCCGTCTGGGCGCAGGCGGAGCTACGCAAGTCGCTGGCCGCGGCCGGCGCGCGCGTGATCGATCGCGAACTGCCGGTGCCCGGCGCGGAGAACGCGTTCGCGCCCGACGGCAAGCTGGCCGAGCACGAGCAGACGCTCGCGCTCGGCGAGATCCTCGCGGAGCTGCTCGAGGAGGCGCGCAGGCGCTCGGCGGCGCCCGTCGCCCCGGCCCCGCTCGCGGCGGCCGCCTGAGCCGCCGCCCACGCCCCGCCCGCTGGCCCGGTGCCCCGGCTCCTGTGCCGCGCGATCGGGCAAGCGGGGCCTGGGCCGGCGGCACACGCGACAATGCAGGCATGGCAACCGAGCAGCAGCTCGTCCCGGTGCGCGTCAGCGACGAGCTCGAGCGCTGGCTGAGGGGCGATCAGCCGAAGACGCTCGGCAGCCTGATCGACGTATTCGGCGAGCGCAGCTTCGCGATCGTGTTCGTGCTGCTGATGGCGGTGCCGGCGCTGCCGCTGCCGACGGGCGGCGTGACGCACGTGTTCGAGGTGATCACGATGCTGCTCGCGCTCGAGCTGATCGTCGGGCGTCGCACGATCTGGCTGCCCGCCCGCTGGCGCAGGCTGCAGATCGGCGGCGAGAGCAAAGAGAAGTTCATCGATGCGCTGCTGCGACGGATCAGATCGCTGGAGCGCATCTCTCGCCCGCGCGGGCGCTGGCTGTTCGGTCATCGCCTGAGCGGGAGCCTGTTCGGGCTGGCCGCGCTCGGGCTCTCGCTGACGGCCTTCCTCGCGCCTCCCTTCTCGGGCCTCGACACGCTGCCGTCGATCGGCCTCGTCGTGCTCGCGCTCGGTTACCTGATGACCGACATCGTCGTCGTGGCCGTGGGCGCCTCGATCGGTGTGATCGGCGTGGCCTCGGTGATCTTCCTCGGAAGCATCGCCGTGAAATTCTTCAAGAGCATCTTTTGATCTTTAATTAATCCGATCATTCGACTTGGTTAATTCTGTGGTCAGGTCGCCTGCGTCTGTAACGATGCGCCAAGGATGCGCTTGCTGATATGGGGGATCGTTGGGCTATCTGGGCTCGGTCTCATGATCCAGCTGATCGGGGTTCACGGCTCGACCGACGAGCAGGCTGCGATCACGCGGGCTGTGCGAGCGCCCTTTCAGGACCTCCGCCGCCGCGACGCCCGCGCACTGTGTGAAGACTTCACTCCGCCCGTCGCGGTGAAGCTGACGAGCGTCGAGGGCAGCTGCGCGAGCCACGTCAGCCGGCTGTTCGCGCGCAGCGCCAGGGACGCCGAATACGTTCCCTCCCAGGGCCCGCTCTCGCACGGGCGCGTCGAAGTGCGGGCGATCCGCCTGCACGACGACCGCGCCACAGCGGACTCCGTCGGCCCCGGCGTGCCGGCGCGCGTGCGCCACTGGCAGCTGGCCCGCGTCGACGGGCGCTGGCGCATCGCAACGCCCGCCACGCTGCAGATGCAATCCGACTGCGATCAACACCCGTTCGGCGGCGCCGGCTGCCTCGACGTGCTCTCGATGCGGCTCGACCGCGCGCAGTAGACGGCCGCCGGCCGGGACGGGGGGCGGTCAGCCCTCGAGATCCTCCTCGAGGTCTTCCACTTCGGCCGCCAGGTCGGCGACGCTCACTTCGAGTGCGTCCGCGATGCGTCTTACAGTTGTCCAACCGGGGCTGTTGAGGCCACGCTCGATGCGCGACAGGGCCGAGGAGGTTATGCCGGCATCGAACGCAAGCTCTTCTTGCGTCATCTCCCGCTCCTCGCGAAGTCGTTTGAGTTGGGCCGCCAGGAAGGGGTCCGCCGGTTCATGCACGTAAGAAACATGGCGGACAGTTGGGGTCAATGTCCAGGGGTTTAAGTCCTAGGCCGTCAGGACAGGTATCCTCCGGCGTTGCACAAATCATCCCCACAGATGGTCACGTGCACCGGCCGAGCGAGGCGCTCGCACGAAAGTGCGGCGCCGAGCCGGTCCCGCCAGAGGCCCCCGGGAGCTTGCCCCCCGGGGGCTTCAGGTGAGGACGTGCGCCGCCTCACGCGGGGCCGTTGCGGTCGCGAGGCCCCTTGGCGGCCGTATGTTCGCCCGCAGCGACGCCAGGAGCTGCGAGCAGGCGTCGCGCTGTAGCGTGCACGGCTGACACGCGCCCCGGCATCCACGGCGCCGACGACCGCGGCAAGCTGTGGCGCACGACCACGCCCGATCAGAGACTCGCCGCCGCCCGGCGCGCTGCACCCGCCCCTCGGCTCCTCGTCAGCCGACCGCGCTGAGCTACCGTTCCCGGATGGTCGAGCCGCATCCTGGACCCGACGACAGCACGACTGCACACCTCCTCTTCTCGCCGGGAGGACCGGAGCGTCAGATCGAGGACCCACCTGCGCCCTCCTGGCTGGCGGACGCGGTAGAAGCAGTGCTCAGCGATATGACTCCGCCCGAGGCCCCGCCGCTCACCGTACGCTACCGAGGGGAGCCTGACGTCGCGCATTTCGGCACGGTGAGCTTTGAGGAGCCGAACGGTTACCAGTTCGGCTTCGGCGTCGCGGACGACAGGACCGAAGCCGAGCTTTTGCTCAGCCTCGCTGAGGGTCTTCAGGAAGACCTACCTGAGTCAGAAGGTGCTTGGGGTCGAGCTTGCCCGCCCTGTCCCGGACACGCTCATCCAGCACGTCCGATCGTCTGGCAGGATGTTGCGTGGTGGACTTGTCCCCGCGACCGCCGACGCATCGCGCGGATCGGACAGCAACGCGAACGCAGCGGCTGATCCGTAATCCGGGCGTCCGGCGACTGGATCGTTGCGTGGGTCTCTCGCTATAGCGTGTGGTTTCGTGTGGTCCAGCTGCCCTCTGCCGAGCGATCGGTGCTGAAACGACTGTGAACGCACGTCGATCTGCATTGCTGGGACTTTGCGGAGCTCTCACCGGCGGGTTGATCTGGGGTAGCCCCATGCTCGCGTCGGCGACGGATCGAGCAGCGCTTCACTGTCACGTGCGTAGATGCACAACCCTGGCGCAGAATCCGAAGGCGCGCATCGTCCAGGAAGCGCCCAGGTCTTCGTACGAAATCGGCGAGACGCGAACTCTCGCGCAGTGGCTTCCAAACGGGCGCACGACCAAGCTCGGGGACGGTCAAGAATTCGGGCCGGTGATCGGTCCGGTTGCTCTTGCGGGCCACTTTCTGGCCTACGCGCTGTTCTACTTCGGTAGGTACAACGATCAGGGGACAGATTGGAAAGTCGTGCGGCTCAACGTCAAGACTGGCCACCGCGAGGAAGCGAATCGATCCGGAAGCGTCGGCGAATGCACGGGCGGACTTGCATTCCACGTGCCGATACCAGGCGTTCACAAGGTTGTCGTCACGGACATGGGGGCGGTCGCATGGCTAATGCAGGGACGCAACGACCCGCAGACCGGACGGCTTGACCCACACGACTACCGCATCTGCGCCCTGGCTTCGAACTCCCGAACCCCGGTGGTGCTTGCCAGCGGGAGCACGATCGCGCCTCAGTCATTGGCAGCCTCCGAGCGCTATGTCTACTGGACCGAAGGTGGCGTACCGCGAGGCGTGCCCATCGAATAGGTGCTGGTGACTGGCACCCTGCGAACGGTGCTCCTCACCGCCGACCGAGACATTCGCGTCATCGACCTCAACGGCCACAACACAACGGAGGGGGAGGGATTCGAACCCTCGTCGGAGGAATCTCCCCCGAAACGGTTTTCGAGACCGCCGCATTCAACCGCTCTGCCACCCCTCCACGACCTCGCGCGGAGGACAGGCGCGTGATCTTAGTCGAGCGACACGAGGCGCCGGGGGTGGCATCGGCGAAGTTGCGAGGTCGCACGGCAGGCGCCGGCGGCACTGCTCAGCGACGGCGCGCGGCGAAGAAGTCGCTCAGCAGCTGGCCGCAGTCGGGCGCGAGCAGGCCGGAGAGCACTTCGGGACGGTGGTTCAGCCGAGCGTCGGCGAGCACGTCGAGCACGCTGCCGCAGGCACCCGCCTTCGGATCTGTCGCGCCGTAGACGACTCGCGGGACGCGCGCGAGCACGATCGCCCCGGCGCACATGGCGCACGGCTCGAGCGTGACGTACAGCGTCGCTTCGAGCACGCGCCAGCTGCCGAGCGCCAGTGCCGCCTCGCGCAGCGCGAGGATCTCGGCGTGCGCCGTCGGATCCTGGCGCAGCTCGCGCTCGTTGTGCGCCGCGGCGAGCAGCTCGCCGTCGCGCACGAGCACCGCGCCGATCGGGACATCCCCATGCTCGCGCGCCTTCCCGGCCTCGCGCAGGGCGAGACGCATGAAGTAGTCCTCGTCTGGGAAAAGTGGTTCGCTCATCGATCTCGCCGGGGCTCCTGCGACAGTGCTGCCGCCTGCCGGGGCCGCCAGCATCATCATTATCCGAGAACGGTCGATGAATCCACGGATGCAATTGCGCTGCACTCACACCACCACTCGCGTGCGGCGACTGGCGATCGCCTGCTGCGCGATCGCCGCCGTGCTGCCACTCGCGTCTGCGCACGCCGGCTCGCTCGACTACGCGCCGAACCGGATCCTCGTCAAGTACGCGACGGCGACACCGGCGCGCGCCCGTGCGGCCGCCGCGCGCGGGGCCGGCGCGGGCGCCACGAGCGTGACCGCGCCGCACACGCGCCTCTTGCGGCTCGCGCCGGGCGTCAGCCTCGGCGCCGCCCTGCACGCGCTGCGCCGCCGTCCCGACGTCGCCTGGGCCGTGCCGGACTACCGCGCCCATGCCGCCGGGCTGATCCCGGACGACGTGGGCAACGGCACGCAGCCGGGCGACTGGCAGCAGCTTCAGTGGAACTTCTCGGGCCCGTTCGGCGTGAACGCTCCGCAGGCGTGGTCGAACGTCGCAGCCGACGGCGCGCCGGGCGGCAAGGGCGTCGTCGTCGCCGTGCTCGACACCGGTGTCGCGTATGCCAGGCACGGGCGCTTCCTGCGGTCTCCCGACTTCTCCCGCTTCGGCTTCACCGGCGGCTATGACTTCATCGCCCACAACCGCTTCCCCGACGACCGCAACGGCCACGGCACGTTCGTGGCCGGGACGATCGCCGAGGCGACGGACAACCGCTACGGGCTCACCGGCCTGGCGTTCGCCGCGCGGATCATGCCGGTGCGCGTGCTCGACAGCGCGGGCGAAGGCGAAGCTTCGACGATCGCCGAAGGCGTCCGCTATGCGGTCAAGCACGGAGCGCGGGTGATCAACCTCAGCCTCGAGTTCTCGAGCAACGTCACCGCCGCCGACATCCCGGAGCTGCTCGAAGCGCTGCACTACGCGCGCCGCCGTGGCGTGCTCGTCGTCGCGGCGGCCGGCAACGAGGCGCATACGGCCGTCGCCTATCCCGCGCGCGCACCGAACGTGGTCGCCGTGGGCGCGACGACCGAACACGGCTGCCTGGCCGACTACTCCAACGACGGCTCCGGCCTGACGCTGGTCGCGCCGGGCGGCGGTGCCGACGCCAGCCTCCCGGGCGACCCGAACTGCCGTCCCGAAGGCCCGGCCGGACGCGACGTCTTCCAAGTGACCTTCACGGCCGCGTCGCCGCGGCGCTTCGGCATGCCCGGCGGCTACGAAGGGACCTCGATGGCGGCGCCACACGTCTCGGCCACGGCCGCGCTGATCATCGCCAGCGGCGTGCTCGGCCGGCACCCCACGCCGGCGCAGCTCGTCGGGCGGCTGCGCGCGACCGCACGCAAGCTCGGAGGTGGCGGCGACGAAGCGCTGTACGGGGCCGGGCTCGTCGACGCGGCCGCGGCCACGGCACCGGGTGGACCGGGCGCCGTGCCGCGATAGCGGACCGAGAGCGTGTACGACCCGGCACCGGCGAGATGCGACCTGGCCGTGATCGGCGGCGGCATCGTCGGACTCGCCGTCGCGCGCGAGCTGTTGCGCCGGCATCCGCGCGCCTCGCTTTGCGTGCTCGAGCGCGAACAACGGCTGGCGACGCACCAGACCGGCCACAGCTCGGGCGTGATCCACGCCGGCATCTACTACCGCCCGGGCTCGCTGAAGGCGCGGCTGTGCGTCGACGGGGCGCAGGCGCTGTACGCCTACTGCGAAGAGCGCGGGATCGCACACGAGCGCTGCGGCAAGCTGGTCCTCGCGACCGACGCCCGGCAGCTGGCGGGGCTCGACGAGCTCGAGCGCCGCGGACGGGCCAACGGCGTCGCCGGCCTGCGCCGGCTCGGCGGCGCAGAGCTGGAGCTGGTCGAGCCGAGTGCGCGCGCGCTCGCCGCGCTGCACTCTCCGAACACGGGCGTGGTCGACTTCGCCGCCGTTGCGCACTCCTACGCGGTCGACGTCGCAGAAGCGGGTGGATCGATCTCGCTCGGCTGCGGCGTGACGGGCGTAGACGTGCGAGGCCGAGCATTGGGCCTGTCCCACGCCGGCGGCCAGACCGAGGCGAGAAACGCGATCTTCTGCGCCGGAGCGTGGTCTGACCGGCTGGCCGTCGCGGCCGGCGCGGCTGCCGATCCGCGCATCGTCCCCTTTCGCGGCGCCTACCTGCGACTGCTGCCCGAGCGCCGCGAGCTCGTTCGCTCGCTGATCTACCCGACGCCGGATCCGTCGCTGCCGTTCCTTGGCGTGCACCTGACGAGGCATCTCGACGGCGACGTGACGATCGGCCCGACGGCGCTCGTCGTGGGGGCACGGGACGCATACGACCTGCGCAAGCTGCGGCGCACGGATCTTCGCGACACGCTCGCATGGCCCGGGACATGGCGAATGCTCGCACGCACCTGGCCGGCGGCGCTGGGCGAGCTGCGCCGCTCGCTCTCGCGCGGCGCGCTCGTCGCCGCCGCGCGCCGGCTCGTGCCGGCGCTCACGCTCGAGGACGTCGAGCCGCGGAGCAGCTTCGCCGGGGTGCGCGCGCAGGCGCTCGCGCGCGATGGGCGGCTGCTGGACGACTTCGCCTTCTCGGCCAGCGCCCGCGCGCTGCACGTGCGCAACGCCCCCTCGCCGGCCGCAACGGCTTCGCTGGCGATCGCCCGGCACGTATGCGAGCAGGCCGAGCGCACACTCGCACTGGGAGCGTGAGACCGGCAGCCGGCGCCGGCGCGCGATGCGGGTGTTAGCCTTCGCGCGGTGGCATCCGCTGCCGGTCTTCGTGTGTTGGGCGTATCGGTGCCAGACGTCAGCGATTGGCGCGAGCCGCTCCCGCAGGGTCAGTGGTCGCTGTTCTTCGCCGCCCTCGCACAGCGTTTCGAGCTGATCGACGTCGTCCGTCCCGAGCTCTCCGATGCACAGCGCTACGTCAACTTCGCCCGCACCTTCCACCCGGACAGGAAGCGCTGGAAAGCGACCGCCGGCTTCAACGAGTCGGTCGCGAGGAAACGGACTCAGGCCGTCCAGCGCGCGCTCGAGCGCTA
Source organism: Solirubrobacteraceae bacterium (assembly GCA_035473995.1). Lineage (GTDB taxonomy): Bacteria > Actinomycetota > Thermoleophilia > Solirubrobacterales > Solirubrobacteraceae > Palsa-744. The sequence continues at coordinate 43,684 of DATINR010000016.1, read as the reverse complement.
CCGCGGGCGCTTCGATTTGATCGTTCAGGTGCAGACCGTCTGCGGCCCGGGCTCGGATCGGGGCGGCGTGCCGTATGTGGTCTACACCGACAACACGATGGCGCTGACGCAGCGCTATTACCCGGCCTGGGCAGCGCTCTCGCCCGGCCGCGCGAAGTGGTGGGTGCAGTACGAGGCGCAGGTCTGCCGCTCGGCCGAGGCCGTCTTCACCTTCAGCGAGTTCGCCCGGCGATCGGTGATCGACGACTACGGCGACTCTCCCGAGCACGTGATCTCGATCGGCGCCGGCGCCAACCAGTGGCTCGAGGAGCTGGGCCCGAAGGACTATTCGACTCGCCGTGCTCTGTTCGTCGGAGTCGACTTCGAGCGCAAGGGGGGCGCGGTGCTGCTCGACGCGTGGCGAGCAGTGCGCAAGCGCGTGCCCGACGCCGAGCTGCTCGTCGCGGGACCGCGAGAGCGGCCTGCGCAGGCGCTCCCCCCCGGTGTCGATTGGGTCGGATGGGTCGACCGCTCGGGGCTCGCCGAGCTTTACCGGTCGGCCTCGGCGTTCGTGCTGCCCTCGACCTTCGATCCTTGTCCCAACGTGTTCCGCGAGGCGATGGGCTACGGCCTGCCGTGCGTCGGCACGGACTGCTGCGCGATCCCGGAGATCATCGAGGACGGCAGGACCGGCCGAGTCGTGCCGATCGGCGACGCGGAGACGCTCGCGGCGGCGCTGATCGAGTTGCTCACCGACCCGGCCAAGGCCGCGGCGATGGGGCGGGCGGCTCATGCGGAGGTGCTCGCCGAGGGACGCTGGAGCAATGTCGTCGATCGTCTCGCCGAGCGACTCGAGCACGACTCCGACCGCGCGGCCGAGCGTGGCCATGTCTAGGCAGCTCGCCGGAGCGCTGCTCGCGCTCGTGCTCGCGTGCGGCTGCATGGCGTGCGCGAGCGCCTCGGCCGCGCCGTGTCGTCTGGTGGCAGCGACGAGCGGGTCGGACCGCAACAAGGGCACGCTCGCACAGCCCCTGCGAACGGTCCAACGGCTGGCCGACAAGCTCAAATCGGGCCAGGTGGGCTGTGTCCGCGGCGGCGTCTACCAGGAAGATCTGAGGATCAACCACGGCGGGCGCAGCGCGGCCAAGCGGCTGACGATCGAGAGCTACGGCGGCGAACGCGCGACGCTCGTCGGGCGCATCTACGTCCCCCAAGGCTCGAACCACGTGACGATCGCGCAGATGAACCTCAACGGGCGCAACGGCCCGAAGCTCCCGTCGCCCACGATCAACAGCGAAGACGCCATATTCAGCCGCGACGACGTCACCAACGAACACACGGGGATCTGCTTCATCCTCGGCTCCACCAGCTACGGCCGAGCCGAGCGGACGATCATCGACGGCAACCGGATTCATGATTGCGGCGTCGAACCATCGCACAACCAGGACCACGGGATCTACCTGTCCGCGTCCGACGGAGTGAGGATCTCCAACAACGTGATCTTCAAAAACGCCGATCGCGGCATCCAGCTGTTCCCGGACGCCCAAGGCACCGTGATCGAACACAACGTGATCGACGGCAACGGAGAGGGCGTCCTGTTCTCCGGCGACGGGGCAACGTCTAGCAACACGCGTGTCGAATCGAACCTGATAACGAACTCGAAGCTCCGCTACGACGTAGAAAGCTTCTATCCCGACGGCACGCCGCCTGGCACGGACAACGTCGTTCGCAACAACTGCATCTTCGGCGGCGCTCAAGGCACCGTTGGCGACGAAAAGGGTTACACGGCGAAGCTCAACAAAGCGATCGACCCGAAATACGTCAACCGGGGCGCCGGCAACTTCACGCTCGCGTCCGGCAGCCGCTGCTCCGGGTACATCGCCGCCGGCGCACCGCTGGCCCACCTCTAGACGATCAACAGGTAATTCTTGGGTGAAACCCAAGACGGTGAACGCCGCTCACCGGCGTCACCCTTTCTCCTTCGCCGCGCGAACGACGTAGTGCCAACCCGTCCACTGCAGCAGCGGCATGCCGCGATCGGCCAGTCCCTGGAGGCGCTCGTCGATGCGCATGCCCCGCTGCTCATCGAAGATCTCCTTGCCGAGGAAGGACATCGGGCCGAAGCCGATCGTCCTGCGCTCGATCGTGCGCATGCCGCCGTCGCGCAGCAGTCGCTCGATCCGAGCGGGGAAGTCCAGCCGGGACATCGCCACCCCCGGGCGCTTGCGCAGCTTGTGGTAGAGCCTGCGCAGAGGAGTCCGCGCGAGGATTTCGCGGGGATCGGTGAACGACGTCAGACGGGCGCCGTTGTCCGCGGTGAGGACGAGCTGGCCACCGTCACCCAGTACGCGTGCCATCTCGCGAACAGCTGAGGCCGGCGTGTGCAGCCAAGGCAGCACGCCAACCGCGACGACGAGGTCGAATGCCCCGTCGGGGAAGGGAAGTGCATGCACGTCGGCGACGGCGACGTGCAACGAGTCGGCGAAGCCCGCCCGGCGACCGCGCTCGGCGGTCAGTTCCACCATCCCGGGGCTTGCGTCGATTGCCTCGACCTGCAGCCCGCGCTCGACGAGTTGCATCGTCAGATGACCGGCGCCGCAACCGATCTCCAGCACGCGCCCGGACGCGGGCAACCCGGCCGCGTCGATATAGGAGAGCACGGCGGCCTGGCGATTGCGGTAGATACGGCCCTGTACGCCTTCTTCGCGATATACCTCGTCCCAGTATGCTACGGTCGAATCGAAGTGCGTGTTAACGTTTTTCTGAATGCTCGCAGGCTCCGTTTCACCAGCCTGCCGCTCGATCTCACTGTCACTATCCGGACTGCCCATTTTCCACCATTCGCCGAGTAGGGTAGGTTTGCACCGGATTAAGCACGAAGCTCGCTGCGCCGGAGCGTCGCGCGTCGAGTCTAGCGTCCCGCACCGACGACGCTGGCGTGTACGACCCGTACACGCTGCATACGTCGCGCATCGGGTGGACGCACAGTGAACACCACGACGCCGATCGTCATCTTCGGGCTGAGTCGTGGCATCTTTCACCACGGCGCGCTCGGCATCGCGCGCTCGGCCGGCAGGCTCGGGATCCCGGTGCACCGAATCGCGCGCGAGCGATCGGCACCGGCCCGCCTGTCGCGCTACAGCCGAGGCTGGTCCTGCATCCCGGATCGCGCGAGCACTGCCGAGATCCTCGAGTTCCTGCATGAGTGCAGCGGCAGCGTCGGCCGCGCGCTGCTGATTCCGATCGACGACGCGGCGAGCGTGTTCGTCGACGAGCACGCCCAGGCGCTCGAGCCCGACTTTCTGTTCCCCCGGCAGCCGGAGGGCCTGGCTCAGGCCCTCTCGAGCAAGCGCGAAATGTATGAGCTGTGCATGAGGCACGGGATTCCGACGCCGGCCTCGGCGTTCCCCGAGTCAGAAGCCGAGCTCTTGCAGTACGCCGAGCAGGGCGCCTTCCCGACGGTCTTGAAGTGCATCAACGCCGGCGATGCCCCGCCCAGCGCCCCGCGCGTTGCGATCGTCGAGGACCGCGATCAGCTGCTTGCCGCCTACCGCCGGATGGAGTCTCCGCAGGCTCCGAACCTGATGATTCAGGAATACGTCCCGGGCAAGCCCGAAACGATCTGGATGTTCAACGGCTACTTCGACGGGCAATCGGCGTGCCGGGTGGGCTTCACCGGCAAGAAGATCAGACAGACCCCGCCATACACGGGCGCGACGACGCTCGGCGTTTGCCTGCCGAACCCGACCGTCGAAGACGCGACCGTTCGCCTGATGGCGGCCGTCGGCTACAGGGGCATCCTCGACATCGGCTACCGCTTCGATCAGCGCGACGGCCAGTACAAGCTGCTCGACGTCAACCCCCGCATCGGCGGCACCTTCAGGCTGTTCGTCGGCGAGAACGGGCTCGACGTGCTGCGGACGATGTACCTTGACCTCACCGGCCAGGAGGTGCCTGCGACGACGCTCTCCGAAGGCCGCCGGTGGATCGTCGAGCCGTGGGATCTGGCGTCCTCGCTCACCTACTGGCGACGCGGCGACATCACGCTCGGCGAATGGCTGCGCTCGCTGCGCCATGTGCGCGAGGACGCGTGGTTCGCCGCCGACGACCCCTTGCCGTTCCTCGCCCTGTGGGCCGGCCTCGCGCTGTACTGGCTGCCCCGGCGCCTGCTCTCACGTCGTTAGGCCGCCGCGCTGCGGCGCCCGGCGCGGCTAGGCACGTACGGCGATCTGGCGGACCTCGTCCTGCTCGATCGCATAGACCGCGTCGAGATCGTCGATCCGCTCGAGCACGAACGAGAGATCCTCGTGCTGGCCGGTGTCGCGCAGGTACCTGGCGCTCGCGCCGTCGAGGATCGCCTCGACAGGCGCCTCGCCCCACCGATCGATCACCTCTTCGGTCAGCGGGTCGGCGACCGTGTAGCCGGCCTGCGCGAGCGCGCGGCCGACACGGGCCGCGCATAGCTGATCCTCCTCGCGGAATTCACCCCGGCTGTCTGCCCCTAGGACGCGGACGTCGCACCCTTGCCCGGCAAGGTGGGCGGCGAGCGCGGTCACGTTGCGCAGGCAGCCCGGGAAGGTTCGTGCGCGGCGCATCGCCTCGGCCATCAAGCGTGTGCCGGACGTCGAAAGCAGGATGATCGGCCGCTCGGACTCCTCCAGCGCCTCCATCTGCGTCGGGCTGTTCTGCATGTCGAAGCCGTAGGGCTGCACGCCGCCGAGCTCGCCCGCGAGGATCGGCCGGTCGAGGTCGGCCGCGAGGCGCACGGCAGCCTCGATCGAGCCCGCCGGATAGACCTGCCTCCCGATCGCCGCAGCCGTCACGGCGGTCGTCGTCGCGCGGATCACGTCCACGGCGACGATCACCTCCTCGCCTTCGAGGGGCGCGAGGTGCTCGTGAAAGCAGTCGATCGCTACGTTCGGCATCTCAGTCGGCGCCCGCGCTCAGACTCGATCGCCGGCCGGAGGGGCGGGTCGCAGGTTCTCGCGCCCGAATGCGTCGGAGTGCAGGCCGCGGCGGTAGATCTCGACGCGCAGCACCTCCTCGAGGCGAACGTTGCCGAGCTGGACCTCGGGTCCGAAGTGGTCGATCATCGCGAACTGGCTGGCCTTGTTGGGCGCCTCGAACAGCACCGTCTCCAGGCCGAACGCGTCGGCGATCCGCTCGGCCTGGGCCGGATCGAACTCGCCAGGCGCCGTGAAAAGGCCGACGTCCTGGGCGCTCTCGCGGGCCTCGACGACGAGACGCACCGCGCCCGCCTCCAGCCAGCTGGTCCCGGTCGCGATCAGTTCCTCGGTCTGCTCGTTGGTGAAGCGCCCGCCGTGCTTCTCTCCCAGCTCGAACTCGACCTCCAACCCACGCTCGCCCGCTTGGCGGACGATCTCAGCCGGCGCGAGCGACGGGTCGGTGAACCCTTCCCCGCACTCGATCCGCGACAGGCCGACCTCGGCGCACAGGTCGAGGTATGCCGGGAGCGCGCGCTGGGCGACGGCCGTCTCGAACGGGCCGCCGCCGGCGACCGTCGGTACGCCGGCTTCGCGGGCAGCCTGGATCTTGCTGCGCGTGGCGCCTTCCTCGGCGACCATCCAGCACGCCATCGAGATCTTCAGCGTTCCCATCAGATGAGCGCTCTGGCGGATGTGGGCCTGCACGGTGACAGGGTCATAGCCCGGGTCGAAGGGGCAGGTTGCCCGCGGTGTCGGCCGGACTCCGATCTGCTCCAGGTAGCGTTCGGTGGCCGACGGGTGCTCGGCTCCTACCATCGCCCGCGCCTCATCCATAGGCATCATAGAAGCCTGTATCGGCCGCGTTCGCCGAATGGATTAGCGCTCTCTCGGGCGCGAGCAGCGAGCTTGCCCGCGGGGCGATCCTCCTCTAGATTGCAGATCCAGCACGGCGGGGGCGTGGTGGACGATGGGCACGGAGGTCGTCCGAGGAGAATGCGTGTTTCGCCATGCCGTAAACCACTGGGCTGAGGAGAGCTTTCGCCGGCGCGTGCTGCTGGCCGCGTCGCTGACGGCGTCGGCGCTCGCACTGTGCGCGCCGCCCGTCTCGGCGAGGATCGCGCCGAACGACGAGTTCTTCGCCAGGCAGTGGGCCGCCAGCAACACCGGGCAACCGGTGCCGATCGACGAAGGCAACGAGACGTTCGGCGAAGCCAAGGCCGGCACGCCGGGCGCCGATGAGCGGGCCCTGCAGGCGTGGCAGGTCTCGACGGGCAGCCGCTCGATCGTGATCGGCGAGGCCGACACCGGCGTCGATTACACACAGCCCGACCTCGCCGCCAACGTATGGAGCAACCCGGGCGGCATCGCCGGCTGCGCGGCCGGCACGCACGGCTACAGCGTGCTCAGCAAGACCTGTGAACCGATGGACAGCGAACCGCTCAACTACGGCAAGGGCCGCTTCGGCGGCCACGGCACGCACGTCGCCGGGATCATGGCCGCCGTCGGAGACAACTCGAAGGGCGTCGCAGGGATCGACTGGCAGGCGACGGTGCTACCCGTGAAGTGGCTGCAAGCGGCCGACGAAGACAAGGGCGTCGCCAGGCTGATCGAAGCGTTGAGATGGTTCGCCAAGGCCGCCCGCGAAGGCGTCGAGATTCGCGTGGTGAACGACTCGCCGACGTTCGAAGGCACACCGTCAACCCAGCAGATCGAAGAAGAGGCCGAAGCGATCGAAGAACTCGGCGCCGAGGGAATCCTGTTCGTGACCGCGGCCGGCAACACAGCCGAAGACAACGATGCGGAAACGGGCCGCTACCCCTGCCGGCTCGACCTCGCCAACGAGCTCTGCGTTACCGCCACCGACGACGAAGACCGACTACCGAGTTGGGGCAACCTCGGTGCGCACACGGTCGATCTGGCGGCCCCCGGTGTGAGCATCTACTCGACGTTGCGCGAAGGGAAATACGGCTACCTCAGCGGCGGCTCGATGGCCGCCGCGCAGGTCTCGGGCGCCGCAGCCCTGATCCTCTCGACCGATTCCTCGCTTTCTCCGTTCGCGCTGAAGCGGGACATCCTCGACAACGTCGACCCTCTGTTCTCGCTCTCCGGGATGGTCGAGTCCGGCGGTCGCCTGGACATCTGCAAGGCCCTGGCAGGCTGCGAACCGGCTGTGGTCACCGGCGTGAGCCCGAACAGCGGGCCGGCGAGCGGGGGCACGCCGGTCACGATCACGGGAGCGCACCTCGACGGCGCCACCACGGTCAAGTTCGGCTCCGTCAATGCCACCAGCTTCGCGATCGACTCGCCGACCTCGATCACCGCCCGGTCCCCCGCAGGCGCGGGGACCGTGGACGTGACGGTCGCGACCCCCGGCGGCGCGAGCCCAGCCACGGCCGGGGACCGTTTCACCTATACGGCCGAAACAGAACCCCCTCCGCCCACCCCGGCGCCGACATCGAGCCCGCCCGGCTCCGCGACCGCCGGCGCGGGCACGACGGCGGCTGCTTCCACTGGTCGGTCCTCGGTGCTGGGCGCCGGCGCCCGCGCAAGCGTGGTCGTGCTCGCAAGCACGACGCTGGCAGTCCAGCGAGGCAGAGCCGCCGTCAGGCTGCGCTGCGTCGGCACGCAACCGTGCAGCGGCAAGTTGACGATCGCCGTCAAGCAGGTGACGCGCTCGCCGGGCAAGGCCGCCGCGACGAAGATGCTGACGATCGGGCGGGCCGTCTACTTGCTGCGTGCCGGCCAGACGAAGTCGCTCGCACTCGCGCTCAACGCGAGCGGACGAACGCTGCTGGGCGCCACGCCGGCGCGGCTCGATGCGCTGCTCGCGATCCTCCCCACGGGGCCGGGAGCCGGGCGCTCGGTGACCAAGGGCGTGCACCTGTTCAAGCGCACGAATAGCGCGAAGAAGTCCAGCAACTAGTCTCGCTCGAACATCCGTTTAAGCTCGCGCGCGAGATTCAAGTCGTTTAGACTGGGGCTGCGCGCCAGGGACGCGCGACGCCGACCAGGAGGACAACCAGTGAAGCGCCACCCCCACGAGCACGGACGCACGTTGGGATTTCGCAAGCCGCGCCGGATCGCCGCGCCAGCGCTGCTGGTTGCGCTGGCCGCCGCCGGCACCGCCGTCCTGGGATCCGGCTCCGGCGCCAGCGCCGCACCGGCGCCGTCGGCGGCAGTGCCGGGCGCGATCGGCACTGCGTCGCCCGGGCTCGCCCCGACGGGCCCGGTGGCCCCAGTGGCCCCGGCGTCGTCGAACCCGTTCCGTGCGGATGTCGTGCTCGTCGGATTCCGCTCCGGCGTGTCCACCGGCGAGCGCTACACGATCGAGCGCGCGGCGGGCGGCCAGGGCGCGACGCACCTTGGGCCGGCGATCGCACCCGCGGCTCGCGGTGCCGTCGCCGCCACCGGTGCGCAATATCTCTCGCCACTGAAGCTCCGCGTCCGGCCCGGCGACGTGCTCGCGGTGGCAAGACGGCTGCGGCGCAATCCGGCGGTCGCGTACGCCGAGCCCGACTACCTGATGAGCGCGAGCGCCGTGCCCAACGATCCGTCCTTCGCGCTGCAGTGGGGCGACAGCAACACCGGACAGTCGATCCCGACGCAGGAATCCGAAGAGGTGCTCGGGCCGGCAGCGAAAGGGACGCCCGGCGCCGACGACCGCGCGGTCGCAGCCTGGGACGTGAGCACAGGCAGCCGCTCGATCGTGATCGGCGAGACCGATACGGGCGTCGACTTCAACCACCCCGACCTCGCCGCCAACGTCTGGAGCAACCCGGGCGGCGTCGGCGGCTGCGCGAGCGCGACGCACGGCTACAACGTCCGCACGCACACCTGCGAACCGATGGACGACGACACCGTCTACGGCGGGCACGGCACCCACGTGGCGGGGATCATGGGCGCGGTCGGCAACAACGGCGTCGGCGTCGCGGGGATGAACTGGCAGACGTCGATCCTGCCGGTGAAGTGGCTGAGCTCCTCGGCGTGGGGAGAAACGAGCGGCCTGATCGAAGCTCTTCAATGGCTCGTCGCGGCCAAGCAGGCGGGCGTGAACGTGCGCGTGGTCAACGACTCGGCGACGTTCCCCGGGACCGCCTATTCGCAGGCGCTGTCCAACGAGATCGACACGCTGGGCGCGAACAACATCCTGTTCGTGACCGCCGCCGGCAACACCGGCGACAACAACGACGAAGAAAAAGTCAGGCGCTACCCGTGCGGCTATGACCGCCCGACCGAGCTTTGCGTGACGGCCACCAACAACAACGACCAGCTGCCCAAATGGGCCAACTACGGTCCGCACACGGTCGATCTCGCGGCGCCCGGCGTGAGCATCTACTCGACGCTGCGCAAAGGCGCCTACGGCTATCTGTCGGGCGGCTCGATGGCCTCGCCGCAGGTCGCCGGCGCCGCCGCGCTGATCCTGTCGGCAACGCCGTCGCTGTCGGCAGCCGAACTGAAGGCGGACATCACGGCGAACGTCGACCCGCTGCCGGCGCTTGCCGGCAAGGTCATCAGCGGCGGGCGCCTGGACGTGTGCAAGGCGCTCCCGGGCTGCTCCACCCAACTGCCTCCCCCGACGAGCACGTTCGGCAAGACGACGGTCGGCGCCTCGACCGACAGCGGCATCTTCTCCGGCTACAAGGTCGTGCACGCCGCGACGCTGCCGAGCGCCGGCTCGGTGACGAAGCTCAGCTTGTACGCGGTCCCGGGCATCAACTCGCCCAGCCCGCAGGCGCTGCGGGCAGTGATCTACGGCGACTCGGGCGGATCGCCCGGAGCGCTGCTCGCCACCGGGCCCGAAGTCACCTACCAGGGATCGGTCAACGGGTCGGGCTGGTTCGAACTCCCCCTCGCGACCCCGCTGGCGCTCTCGCCGGGCACCTACTGGCTCGGCTTCATCACCGGGACGACGACCGAGGGCCTGGGCTACCGCTACGACACCCTCGCCAACAACCGCGCCTACAACACGAACCCGTTCGCCGGCGGGCCGACGAACCCCTTCGGCGCGGCGACCAAGGACTCCGAGCAGGCGTCGATCTACGCGACCTACACCACGAGCGCGCCGCAACTGCTGCCCCCTGTCAACACCTCGCCGCCGACGATCGCAGGCGTCGCCCAGGCCGGGCAGACGCTCAGCGCCTCGCCGGGCACGTGGAGCGAAAGCCCGAGCGCCTACGCCTACCAGTGGCAACGCTGCAACTCCAGCGGTGCGAGCTGCGCGGCGGTGTCCGGCGCGACCGCACAGTCGTACACGCTCTCGGCAGCCGACCTGGGCGCGACGATCCGCGTCACCGTCACCGCGTCGAACTCCGCCGGCAGCTCGGCGCCGGCAAGCTCGGCGCAGACGGCCGTCGTGCAGCAGGCAGAACAGAGTGCGGCGACGTTTGGCAAGACGAGCGTCGGCGCCTCCTCGGACACGTTCTCTGCAAACCGCAAGCGGGTCAACCGCTACGCGCTCGCGGGCAGCGCCTCGGTGACCAAGCTGAGCATCTACCTGACCTCGGCGGCCTCGTCGGGCAGCCAGGCGGTGCAGGGGATCGTCTACTCGGACTCCTCCGGGAAACCGGCCGCTCTGCTGGGCAGCACCGAAACGCTGACGTTCAAAGCGAAAAGCGCCGCCGGCTGGTACGACCTCAAGTTCTCCTCGCCGCTGAAACTCGCCGCCGGCAACTACTGGATCGGCGCAATCACGGGCGCCACCGGCGGCGTCGCGGGGTTCCGCTACGACAACGTCTCCGGCTCGCGCGACTACAACAGCAACACCTTCACGGCGGGCCCGTCGAATCCGTTCGGCACGGTCACGACCGATGGCGAGCAGAGCTCGCTGTACGCAACGTACCTTCCGGGCTAGGCGGAACGTCACCGCAAGGGCAACCGCCTTGCGGCGGAGCAGCTCGCGCCCAAAGCGGCCGATGCTCAGCGCACGTGGCCGAGGCCCTGACGCGAGCTGGTCGCAACGGGCCTCCCGCCGCGCCAGTCGATCTCGAGCATCTTGCGCGTGTTGCGAAGCGGCTCCAGATAGGCCACCCGCCGGAACGTGCGCGCGTCGAACACGTCGCCGGAGTCGCCGACGTACACGAAGCGGCCGTCGAGGCTGTGTTGGATCCAACCGTCGCGGGCGCAGTCATAGCTACAGGGGCTCTCTTCGCCGCTCATCGGCTGCGACAGCCGGATGTTGCGCAGCAAGCGCGGTCCCCGTCGAGGCAGCGCAGAGACGTCGAACACGTGCACATATCCGTTCGGCGCGTCCATCACCCAGACCTGTCGCTCGCCGGGCGAGAGCGAGATCCCGTGGCTGGGGGCGCTCGGAGCGAAGCTCGCCGCGCTCCGGCTGAAGCCGGGAAAGGACTGCGTGTAGAGCACCCGGCCGGAGACGATGCTGCTGACCTGGAAGCCGAGGAAGCCGGTCGCCGTGGTGAACGCGAGCGTCTGGCGCCCGTTGATCGTGAACGGCCGCACGCCGCTGCGCAGGGGACCGATGCCCTGGACCACGCGGTCGCTCGCCGTGTCGGCCACCTCCAGGTAGTCGTGTTCGCGACCGCCGAGGTAGACCCGGCGGCCGTCGAGGCTCATCACCGTGTTGTGCGCGCCCGAGCCTCCCTGGATGCTCGCGATCGGCCTACCGTCACGCGCGTCGAGGACCGTCCAGACGCCGCTCGAGTCGAGCTCACCCGTCGGCATGTAGATCCGAGCCCCGTCAGGGCTGATCGCCATGCTGTCGATTCCGCTGCGATAGGAGCGCTGCCACAGCACGCGTTCGCCGAGCAGGTCGTAGGCGAGCAGCGAGCCGCTCCCGTTCGAGCCCCCGTCGCCGCCGTAGCTGACGTACAGCGTGTGCGAGACGGGGCTCGCGACGACGCCCCTGATCCCTTTCGCCGCCGGCAGCGCGACCCGCTGCACGAGGCGCTGACCAGCGTCCATGTCGTACACGTAGATCGACCCATCCGGGAACACGTACTCGTAGTGGTGAACGGCGCGACCGCCCGTCGATCGCGGAGCGGACGAGGACGCGTCGACCGCGGCGCCGGCCTGCGAGGAGGCGCTCTGCGTCCCCATGCCGGCCGAGCATCCGAACGCGACCATCGCCGCCAGCGCAGCGATCGGCGCCACCGCGAGCGCCGCGCGGTGGCGGCCGCGACTCAACGGACCCGGCTCAAGCGAGCGAGCGCGCGATGTAGTGCAGCTCCGAGCAGTGCGCGGCGGCGGAGCCCTCCGGGACCGCGCGGCCATCCAGGTCGAGGCACTCGATCGCCTCGAAGCTCTCGTCGGCGAGTTGCTGGAACTGCGCGTCGCGCGAGATGTAGTAGTGCAGCAGGGAGAAGTCGTGCGCCTCGTCGTTGATCAGCATGTAGCCGGTCTCCTCGCGCTCGAGCTGGCGGAACTTGCGCCGGTTGCGCAGGCGCCGGGGCAATCCCCTGGCGCTGCGCCAGGGGCGCCGCGTGCCACCGCTCAGCAGGCGCATCGTGACGCTCGTGCGCGGCACGTAGCCGCGGTTGTGCGAGGAGACGATGAACAGGCCACCGGGCGCGAGCACGCGGCGGACGCCGCCGAACACCTGGCGCCGCTCGGCGTCGCCGAGCACGTCGATCACGTTGAACGTGCCCACGACGACGTCGAGCGAGCCCTCCTCGAAGCCGCTGAGATCGCGCAGGTCGCCGACGCTGAACGTCCCTCCGGGATACGTCTCACGGCAGTAGGCGACCATCGCGGGCGCCAGGTCGAGACCGTGGACCTCGCCGCCGAGCTCGATCAGGTGACCGGTGAGGCGCCCGGCGCCGGATCCCAGCTCGAGCACGCGCCCCGCGAGCGCCGCGCGATAGCGCTCGAGCATGACCTTCTCCACCGGGCGCAGCTGCTGCCTGGCGTAGTTCTTGACGAATTCACCCCTCGACCAGACTTCCTCGTTGAGGGCTGTCTGTTCGTCATCGAGCACTGCGATCGTCCAACCTCTCGGATCGATTCCACGAAGGTGAAGCCACCGAGGCCCCCGCCCCGCATAATCAGGGTAGCGCAAGGCGCCGGGCATTGGACGGCGCGCTGCGGACATCCGACAGTCCTTTCTGAGAGAGTTCTCATAATGCCTTTGAGAGTGGGAATCGACCTGGCCTCGGTCGAGCTGGTGAAAGAGGCGATCGAGACGCACGGTGATCGCTACCTCGCGCGCGTCTATACGCCACGCGAGCTGCAGGACTGCGCGACCGGCGAGGACGGCCGGCCCGAGCCCGAGCGAATCGCCGCTCGCTTCGCCGCGAAGGAGGCGACGCTGAAGGTCCTTCGGCCCGGCGAGGTCGGCCTGCCGCTGACGGCGATCGAGGTCATCCGCGACGCCACCGGGGCGGTCGCGCTGAAGCTGCATGGGCCGGCGGCTTCGCTGGCCGACGAAGCGGGCATCACAGAGCTAACGTTGAGCTTGACGCACGAGGGCGGGCTCGCAGCCGCCGTGGTGGTGGCGAGTTGCGCTTGACACGCTTAAGTCGGCACGCCTTTGCACCGATGGGTGACCATGATCGATCAGATTCGCCAGATAATCAAAGACCACGCCCGGCTTCCCGGCGACGCCGCGCAGCTCGCGCCGGACGACGACCTCTACCAGGCCGGCATGACCTCGCACGCCAGCGTCAACGTGATGCTCGCGCTCGAGGACCACTTCGACGTCGAGTTCCCGGACCGCATGCTCAAGCGCAGCGTGTTCGAGAGCCTCTCCTCGATCGCGGCTGCGCTCGAGGAGCTGCGCGTGGAAGCCGCGGCATGACGGTCTCGGTCGATCCCGACACGGCTTTCCTCGACGAGGTCGAGCGCATCGCCGACGACGTCGCCGCCGTGCATGCCGGCGACGTCGACCGCGAGGCGCGCTTTCCGCAGGAGACGATCCAGGCGCTGCGCGATGCAAGCGCACTGTCCGCGTTCGTCCCCACCGAGCTCGGCGGCCGCGGCGTGTCGTTCGAGGCGATCGCGGCGGCCTGCTTCACGCTCGGGCGCCGCTGCGGCGCAAGCGCGATGGTCTTCGCGATGCACCAGATTCAGATCGTCACGATCGCGCGTCATCTGGAGCAGGCGCCGTGGTTCGAGGCCTACCTGCGCGACGTCGCCGACGAGCAGCGCCTGGTCGCCTCGGCGACGTCCGAGATCGGCACGGGCGGCGACATGGGGCGCTCGGTTGCGGCGGTCACGCCGACGAGCGATGGCACGCTCACATTCGAGAAGAAGGCACCGACGGTGAGCTATGGAGCGCACGCCGACGATCTGCTGACCACGCTGCGCCGCGCTCCCGACGCGGAGCCGAGCGACCAGGTTCTCGTCCTCAGCCGCCGCGAGCAGACTGAGCTCGAGCCGACCGGCACGTGGGACCCGCTCGGAATGCGCGGCACGTGCTCTCCGGGCTTCGTCGTTCGGGCGGAGTTCCTGCGCGAGCAGGTGCTCGCGACGCCATTCCCGAAGGTGTCCGTCGAGTCGATGGTGCCCATTTCGCACATCCTCTGGTCGCACCTCTGGCTCGGCATCGCGACCGACGCATTCGATCGCGCCCGGGCCTTCGTGCGCGCCGCGGCCAAGCAGAAGCCGGGGCAGCCCCCGCCGACGGCAGTGCGCCTGTCGCACCTGATGAGCGAGCTCTCGCTGCTGCGCGCCGAGGTCAGCTCGGGGCTGCGCGGGTTCGTCGAGGCATCGGCGGAGCCCGACCGCGAGAGCCTCTCGACGATGGCCTCTCAGCTGCGCTTCAACAACCTGAAGATCGCCGCCTCCGAGCAGGCGCCGCGCGTCTGCCAGGGCGCGATGGGCGTGTGCGGGATCATGGGCTTCAAGAACGACACGCCGTTCAGCGTCGGACGCCACCTGCGCGACACGATGTCCGCCTGTCTGATGGTCGCCAACGAACGCATCCATCAGACGAACGCGAGCCTGCTGCTGATCGCCAAGGACGTCTGATGGCGGAGCTGCGCCCGGCCACGGTCGAGCAGGCTGAGTTCTCCGCCGAGCTCGTCGAGCGGGGGCTGCTGGTCGAGACCGGCGTCCCCGGCGTCTATGGACGCGGCGGCGACTTCGAGGACGTGCGCGAAGCGCTCGCCGCGCTCGTGACCCGCCGGGGGGCTGCGGAGGATCCCGAGCAGCTTCGCTTTCCGCCGCTGCTGCCTCGTCACGACCTCGAGACCGTCGGGTACCTGAAATCCTTTCCTCACCTCGCCGGGAGCGTGTTCGCGTTCGACGGCAGCGAAGAGCAGGCGGCGGAGCAGTATGACCGCGCGTGCCGCCACGAGGACTGGAGCGAGTTCCAGTCGATGACCGATCTCGTGCTGACCCCGGCCGCCTGCTATCCGGTGTACCCGGCGATTGCCGCGCGCGGCCGGCTGGCGCCGGGAGGCGTCACGGTCGATGCCGGCAGCGCTTACGTCTTCCGCCACGAGCCGTCGGGCGATCCCGCTCGCATGCAGATGTTCCACCAGCGCGAGATCGTGCGCATCGGCGAGCCCGAGCAAGTCGCCGACTGGCGCGAGCGGTGGCGCAATCGCGCGGTCGAGATGCTGCGCGGGATCGGACTGGACGCGAAGCTCGACGTGGCGACCGATCCGTTCTTCGGACGCAGCGGGCGCATGCTCGCGGCCAGCCAGCGCGAGCAGGAGCTGAAGTTCGAGGTGTCGGTGCCGATCGCCGGGCCGGAGCCGACGGCGGTCGCCTCCTTCAACTACCACCAAGACCACTTCGCGGCGGCCTACGGGATCGAGATGGCCGACGGCAGTGGAGCGCACACGGCCTGTCTCGGCTTCGGCCTCGAGCGGATCACGCTCGCCCTGTTCCGCGCCCACGGCCTGGAGGTGGCCGCCTGGCCCGGGCCGACGCGGAGCGAGCTGTGGGGGTGAGCGCCACGAGCACTCGCATGGTCAGCCTGCTGGGCCTCGACCCGGACAGCTACCGGTCGCACATGCTGCATTCCCCGCAGCGGACGTACATGGAGATCAACTGCTACACGGACATCGTGATCGAGCTGCTGCACGCTCGTGGCCTTGAGCCGCTCGCGATGATGGGAGCGACGGTGCTGATCGACTTCGAGGGGGATCAGTGGACCTTCTTCAAGCCGGCGCCCGAGGACCTCGAGCGGCTCTACGGGCTCGACATCCACGAGATGCAGCCCTACCGTGAGCTGCCCGACCAGATCGCCGAGCAGATCGCCGGCGGGCGCACGATCACGGTCGAGCTCGACTCGTGGTTCCTGCCCGACACGGCCGCGACGAGCTACCGCAGCGAACACGTCAAGAGCTCGATCGTCCCGGAGGCGATCGATCGCGACGGCGAGATCCTCCGCTACTTCCACGCCACGGGGCTGTACGAGCTCGCCGGCGAGGACTACCGCGGCGTCTTCCGAATCGATTCGCGCAGGCCGGACGACCTGCCTCCCTACACGGAGCTGGTTCGCTTCGACGCCGGCGTCCCGCTCGACGACGCCGCCCTGCGCGACGCCGCACGCGAGCTGCTGCACGCCCGGCTGCAGCGACGCCCGAGCAGCAACCCGTTCGTGCGCTTCGGCGCGCGGCTGCAGGAAGACCTGCCGCGCCTGCTCACCGGCGACGCCGGCGATTACCACGCGTACTCGTTCGCCACGGTACGCATGGCGGGTTCCGCGTTCGAGGCGACGCACTCGCACGTCGACTGGCTGTTCGGCGAGGCCGGGGCACCGGCCCAGGACGCGCTGGGGCGGATCGTCGAGGGCTGCAAGGCGCTCTCCTTCCGTCTCGCGCGGCGCCGCAGCTTCGAGCCGGAGGAGGCGCTCGCCGGGCTGGCCGCAGCGTGGGACGAGGCGATGACCCGGCTCGATGAGCTCGATCGCTGAGAGCAGGCGCATCAGGACCGCGCCGGCGCGGGTCCGTGTCGAGGGACACGAGCGCCGTGCGCTCACGCACGGCTGGGAGGCCGCTGCGACGCCGGCCGAGGCGGCCGTGGAGTCACCCGAGCCCGCGACTTGGTGGCCCGCGCGCGTGCCCGGCACGGCAGCCGGCGCGCTGTCGCAGGCGGGCGCGTGGCAGCCGGGCGAGCCGCACGACTTCGACGCCGAGGACTGGTGGTTTCGGACGAGCTTCGATGCCGAGCCGGCCGGTCCCGGCGAGCAGGTCGTGCTCCTGCTCGAGGGGATCGCGACGGTCGCCGAGGTCCATCTGAACGGCGAGCGCGTGCTCGACAGCGACTCGATGTTCGCCGCGCACGCGCTTGACGTCGGCTCGCTGCTGCGAGATCGATCGAACGAGCTGACGATCTGCTGCCGGGGTCTCGCGCCGCGCCTGCGTGCCCGCCGGCGCCCGCGCGCGCGGTGGCGCACGCGCTTGGTCGCCGACGGCAACCTGCGCTTCTTTCGCACGATGCTGCTCGGCCGCGCACCGGGCTTCGCGCCCGGTCCGCCCGCGGTCGGACCATGGCGAGACGTCGTGCTGGAGCGCCGCCGGCGCGTCGTCGTCGACGCGCTCGCGCTGCGCCCACGCGTGGATCGCGCCGACGGTCGCCTGGCCGTCGAGGCATCTCTGCACCAGCTCGGCGACGCGACGCAGCCGAGCGTCGAAATCGAGCTCTCACGCGGGTCGCAGAGCTGGTCGGCCAAGCTCGCCGTCGTCACCACGGACGATGGAGCGGTTCGGTGCACGGGCGAGCTGACGGTGCCCGACGTCGCACTGTGGTGGCCGCATACGCACGGTGAGCCGGCGATCTACGAGGTGCGGCTGCTGATCGGCGAGCAGGAGGAGCGGATCTCCATCGACGCGGGCCGCGTCGGGTTTCGCGAGCTCGCCGCGGGGCCCGAACCCGCCCACGACGTGCTCGAGCACGGCCTCGACCTGCATCTCAACGGTACGCGCGTGTTCGCGCGCGGATGCGTGTGGACGCCGATCGATGCGGTCGGCCTCGCGCCATCGCCCGCGCGGCTGCGCGCGGCGTTGGAGCAGGCCCGCGACGCCGGCATGAACCTCCTGCGGATCCCCGGCACGAGCGCGTATGAGAGCGCGGCCTTCCACGATCTCTGCGACGAGTTGGGCCTGCTCGTGTGGCAGGACTTCATGTTCGCCAACCTCGACTACCCGATCGCCGATCCCGCCTTCCGCGAGACGGTCACCGATGAGCTCCGCGAGACGCTGGCCGGCGTGGCTGGAAGACCGAGCCTCGCGGTGCTCTGCGGCAACAGCGAGATCGAGCAGCAGGTCGCCATGCTCGGGCTCGAGCCGTCGCTCGGGCGCGGCGAGCTGTTCGGCGAGCTGATCCCGCGGCTGGTGCGCGAGAGCGGGGTCGATGCGATCTATGTGCCGTCGGCGCCGTGCGGCGGAGATTTGCCGTTCCGGACCGACCGCGGCGTCAGCAACTACTACGGCGTGGGCGGCTACATGCGCCCGCTGCAGGACGCACGCCGCGCGCAAGTGCGATTCGCAGCGGAGTGCCTGGCCTTCTCCAACGTCCCTGTCGAGGCGACGGTCGAGGAAATGCTCCCCGACGCACCGGGGCAGCTGGTCGTGCACCATCCGCGCTGGAAGCAGGGCGTCCCGCGAGACTCCGGCAGCGGCTGGGACTTCGAGGACGTCCGCGACCACTACGTGCAGCTGCTGTTCGAGCTCGACCCGGTCGAGCTGCGCCGAGTGGACCACGAGCGCTACCTCGAGCTCTCGCGGGCGGTCAGCGGGGAGGTGATGGCCGAGGTGTTCGGCGAGTGGCGGCGGGCGGCTTCACCGTGCGGCGGCGGTCTCGTGCTGTGGCTGCGCGACCTCGCCGCCGGCGCCGGCTGGGGCGTGGTCGATCATCGCGGCGAGCCGAAGGTCGCCTATCACCACCTACGCCGCGCGCTGGCGCCGGTCGCCGTGTGGACGACCGACGAGGGGCTCAACGGCGTGAGCGTCCACGTCGCCAACGACCGGCCCGAGCCACTGCAGGCGCGCCTTCGCGTCAGCCTGTACCGCGACCTCGAGCTGCAGACGCACGAGGCCGCCGAGGCGATCGAGCTGCCCGGGCGCTCCTACGCCGCTTACGACGTCGAGCAGCTGCTCGGTCACTTCGTCGATGCCTCGTGGGCCTACCGCTTCGGCCCGCCCCCGCACGACCTGCTTGTGGCGAGCCTCGAACGCCAGGGCGAGCAGGGCAACGAGCTCGTCTCACAGTCCATCCGCTTCCCCGCCGGACGGCCCGCGTCGGCCGAGAGCGCCGAGCGCCTCGGCCTTGCCGCAGAGGCCGAGACGCTCGCCGACAGCACCGTGCGCGTGCGCTTGCAGAGCCGGCGTTTCGCCTACGGCGTACGCTTGCACGTGACCGGCTTCACGACCGACGACGACGCGTTCTCGATCGAGCCGCAGGGCGAGCGAGTCGTGCTGCTGCGCCCGCGCGAGCTCGCCGGCGACTTCTCCGGCGGAGCGCTGACGGCGCTGAACCTCGAGGGACGCGTGCGCATCCAGGTAGGAGAGAGCGCGGCATGAGCAGCGCCCCGACCGCCGTCCCGCTGTATCTGAACGACGGGCACGACCCCGTGTTCGGCATCTTCCACGCGCCCGCACAGGGCGCGGAGCACGACACCGCAGTGCTGATCTGCCCACCCTTCGGCTGGGACGAGACGTGCTCCTATCGCAGCCGGCGCGACTGGGCACGCAGGCTCGCCGACGAAGGCTTCCCCTGCCTGCGCATCGACCTGCCCGGCACAGGCGACAGCGGCGGCTCTCCGCACGATCAGCAGAGGCTCGCGACATGGGTGGACGCTCTCGGCTCCGCCGTAGCCGAGTTGCGCTCGATGGGCGGCTGCACACGCGTGGCCGCAATCGGCATCGGCCTGGGCGGGCTGCTGATCTGCGACGCGATCTCCCACGGAGCGGCGATCGAGGATGTCGTGCTGTGGGCTGCACCGGCACGCGGGCGCACCCTGCTGCGCGAGCTGCGCACGTTCGCGAGCCTCGAAGACTCCGAGCTCGTGCCGCCCCCGGAGGAAGTGCTGACGCCGTCGGTGACGGCCGAGGGCGAGGTGTGGGTCGGCGGCTTCGTGCTGACGCCCGAGACGGCTGAGGCGCTCGAGGCGCTCGACGTGAGCAAGCTGGCGTTCCCCGACGGCCTGCCCCATCGCGCCCTGTTGCTCGGCAGAGACGGGATCGCCGTCGACAAGCGACTGCGCGAGCGGATGGAAGCGTCGGGCGCGAGCGTGACGCTCTCAGCGGGCGAGGGCTACGGCGAGATGATGGCCCGCCCGCACGACGCCGTCTCGCCGGTCGCCGTGTTCGCGGAGGTCTCGCAATGGCTGAAGGCGGACACGTCGTCGGCCGAGCCGCCCGCGACGCCCGGCCCGCCGCGCGAGCAGGCCGGGACGACGGTGGAGGCTCCCGCGGCGCCTCTCGAGCCCGCGCACCAAACGCACGCGGCGCGCACCTCGAGCTCGATCGAGCTCGAGTTCGACGGCGCGCGCATCCGCGAGACTCCGATCACGATCGCACAGCCCTTCGGCGAGCTGTTCGGCGTGCTCGCCGAGCCGCTGGGCCAGCGCGCCGGCGACACCTGCGCGGTGCTGCTCAACGCGGGCGCGATCAGGCGGATCGGGCCCAACCGGATGTGGGTGGAGACGGCGCGCCGCTGGTCGGCGCTCGGCGTGCCGACCGTGCGACTCGATCTCGAGGGGATCGGCGACGCCGACGGCGACAGCGGCGCGTTCGGCGAGATGGCCGGACTCTACGTTCCCGAGCTGGTCGACCAGGTCCGCGGCGCGCTCGACCGGCTGGCTGCGCTCGGCTACGGCCCGCGCTTCGTGCTCGCCGGCCTCTGCTCGGGCGCCTTCTGGGCGTTCCACGCGGCGCTCACCGACGAGCGCGTGGTCGCCGCATACCTGCTCAACCCGCGCGCGCTGTTCTGGGATCCCACGCTGGACGTGACTCGCGAGGTCAGGAAAGCGTTCCTGCGCTCCTCCGCATGGCGCAGGGTGCTGCGCGGAGAAATCCCGATGGAGCGAATGGCCGGGCTGGCGTATCGCACGCCCGGCGTGTTCGCCCGGCGTGCGGTTGCCCGCGTAGCTCGAGGTGCCGCACGGCAGACTCGTGGCGGCGACCGGCTGGATCTCGCGTTCGACCGCCTGCGCGACGAGGGCAAGCGGATCGAGCTGATGTTCTCCTCAGGCGAGCCGCTGTACGAAGAGCTCGAGAGCGAGGGCCGCCTCGACCGTCTCGACAGATGGCCGAACATCGGCCTGGAGCTCGTCGCCGGCAACATCCATACGCTGCGCTCCGCCCACGCCCAGGCAAGCGCCCACCAGGCGCTCGATCGTGCGCTCGACGTCGAACTGCGGCACGCGCTCGACGACGCACTGTCGGGGGCGTCCTAGGTGGTGCGGATGATCAGCACCGAACAGGGCGCATGATGAGAGACCTTGTTCGGCACGGATCCCAGCAGGAACCGCTTGGCGCCGGTCATTCCCTTGTTGCCGACGATGATCAGGTCGGCCTCGCGCTCCTCGGCGACGTCGAGGATCGCATCGGCGGGGTCCCCTTGGCGCGGGTACACCTCCACCTCCACGCCCGCATCGCGCGCGATGCTCGCCGCCGCCTCGAGCGTCGCGTCGACGTCCTCGCGCGGGTTGATCGCCCACTGCAGGTCCTCCGGCGCTTGGCGGCGCTCCTCGCTCAGCCGCTGCTGGGAGACAGGCGAGTACGCGCTCACCAGCTCCAGCTTGGCCCCCACGGCGCCCGCCAGGTCGACCGCCTGGCGCACCGCCTGCGCGGCGGTGTCAGACCCATCGGTGCCAACCACGATCGACCGGAACATGTGCCTCCTCGCCTATCGAGACGCCTGTAGAACGATGCGCGGATCATATCCGGGTGGCGAGACCGCGTGGCGGTCCGCGTAAGGTCTGAAGACGATGATCGACCTGCACTGCCACGTCCTCGCGGGCATCGACGACGGCGCCGCGACGATCGAGGACTCGGTCGCGCTCGCGCGCTGCGCACATGAGCGCGGGATCGAGACGATCGTCGCCACGCCGCACGTCAGCTGGCACTACGACAACGACGCTGAGACGATCGCCCGGCTGGTGGCACAGACGAATGCCGCGTTCGACACGGCCGGCGTGGACGTGCGCGTCGTCGCCGGCGCCGAGATCGCGATGACGCGAGCCGTCGATCTCCGTGACGAGGAGCTCGCGAAGCTGACCTTGGGCGGCGGGCGGTGGCTGCTGCTCGAGTGCCCGTTCAGCCCGTCCGTGGCCGGCCTCGACTCACTGGCGCTGGATCTGCAGGACGAGGGCTACGGTGTGGTGCTGGCCCACCCCGAGCGCTGCCCGGCCTTCGCGAGCGATCCCCAGGTGCTCGAGTCGCTCGTGCGCGCCGGCGTGCTCACCTCGATCACGGCGGGATCTCTGGTCGGGCGCTTCGGCGGGACCGTCGGGCGCTTCGCGCACGAGCTGATGGAGGCCGAGCTGGTGCACAACGTCGCCTCGGACGCCCACGACCTCGAGCGCCGCCAGCCTGGAATAGCGGCCGAGCTCGAGCAGGCCGGCTTCGGCGCGCTCGCGGGCTGGCTGGCTGAGGACGTGCCCGCCGCGATCCTCTCCGGCGCGGAGACGATTCCGCCCCGCCCGCGCGTGACGATCCGCGCCACCAGGCCGCCGCGGCCGCGGCGATGGTGGCGGCGAGGCCTGCTCAAGCAAGCTTCGTGATCGCGATGACCATGCCGATCAGCACGAACACGACGATCGCGATCTGCATCCAGATCCATGTCGGCGACATTGCGGGCCGAGCCTAGCTGCTTGGTGGCACCGCCGCGAAGAGCATCGACTAAGGTCAGCTGCTTGCGCAGAAGCTCTCACATGGCGGTCGCCCTCATGCTCTGCCTCGGTGCCCTCGCGGCGATCGCGTCGCTCGCCTGCGCCAGTCCGCTGCCCGGCGTCAACCTGGGAGGCTTCGGCCCGCAGCCCTCACATGTCGACGAAGAGATGGCCAAAGCGCGTGGGCTTCACTCCAAGCTCGTGCGGATCGAGGTGACCTGGTCGGACTTCGAGCCCAACGCCTCGGGTCAGATCGAACCCTCGGCGCTGGCCCTGACCGATCGCATCGTGACGGCCGCGAAGGCGGATGGGATCCGCGTGATCATGCTCGTCGACGGGACCCCGTGCTGGGCCTCCTCGGCGCCCGATTCGCTGCTCTCGAAATGCGTGCCGGGAAGGTCGAGCGAGGCCAATTCCTGGCCCCCGGCCCAACCGTCGGCCTACGCGGCGTTCGTCGCCTTCCTGGCCAAACGCTACGGCGCGGGCTTGGCCGGGATCGAAGTATGGAACGAGCCGGACCAGGCCAACGAACTGTATTTCGCGGGGCCGCACAAGGCGCAGCACTACGCCGAACTGCTGCGCGCCGCCTATCCGGCGATCAAGCAGGCCGACCCGAGCGTGCCGGTGCTCGGAGGGTCGCTCGTCGGCTCCAACGGGGTGTTCCTGCGCGCGCTGTACGCCGCCGGCATCAAGGGCTACTACGACGGCCTCGCCGTGCACTTCTACACGCTGACGCTCGCCGCGCTGCGCGAAATCCACCAGGTGCAACTGGCCAACGGCGACAGGACGCCGCTGTGGCTCGACGAGTTCGGCTGGAGCAGTTGCTGGCCGGCGAAGCGGATCCAGCAGGAACAGGCTTGCGTGACCGCCAAGACGCAGGCGAGGAACTTCAGCGACCTGTTCCACTCCCTCGCGCGCACCTCCTACGTTGCCGCCGCCGTCTTCTTCAAGTTGCGGGATTCCAGCGACGAGAACTTCGGCGTGCTGAATGCCCGCGGCGCGCACAAGCTCTCGTTCGGGACCGTGTCGCGGCTGTTCTCCTCGCCGTTCGGCAGGCCGAGCCCGGTGACGCTGAAGCTCTTCTCGCGTCGCGGACAGGTCATCGCCAGCGGCTCGGGACCGGTCGGCGACTACATGCAGCTGGAAGTGCTGCAGCACGGCGTGCCGCGCTTTCGCGCGCTGTTCGGGCTCGACCGCTTCAACCGCTATTCGTTGACGTTGCCACGCGTGCTCGGCAGGCATGGCCTGAAGGTGAAGGTCTGGCAGAGCTGGAGCGGCGTCGGCGCTGCCGCCACGAAGCGCATCTGATCCACGGTGCCGGCCTCCCGCGGTCCGGCGCGCGGTTGCTCATTCGGCGTTGCGGAACAGCGCGACGAGCGTCAGCATCAGGATCTTCAGATCGAGCCCGATCGACCAGTTGGCGATGTAGTAGTTGTCCCACTCGACCCGCTCGGCCAACGAGGTCTGTCCCCGCAGTCCGTGCACCTGCGCCCAGCCGGTGATGCCCGACTTGACACGGTGGCGGTCGTCGTAGCGGACGATGTCCTGGTTGAGCAGCTCGACGAACTCGGGACGCTCGGGACGCGGCCCGATCAGGCTCATCTCTCCGCGCAGGACGTTCAGCAGCTGGGGCAGCTCGTCGAGCGAGGTGCGGCGCAGGAAGCGCCCGACGGCCGTGCGGCGGTCGGGGCCCTCGACGCCACCGGGCGCGATGTCGCCGACGATCAGGAACTCCAAGGGCTCGGCCCCCTCCCCCTCCGAGCCGGCCTGCCCCGGCTCGACCCGCATCGAGCGGAACTTGTAGAGGTCGAACGCGTTGCCGTCGCGCCCGACGCGGCGCTGGCGGAACAGCACGGGACCGCGCGAGCTGAGACGCACGGCGAGGGCCGAGGAGAGGATGATCGGCGAAAGCAGCAGCAGGAACACGAGCGCCAGCACACGATCGAGCGCGTGCTTGATCGCGAACTGCAAGCCGCGCGGATCGACCCTCGTGAACGACATCAAGGGCAGACCGCCGACCGTGTCATAGCCCACCCGGTTGTTGATCGTGTCGAACATGCGGGGCACGACCGACACCTCGATGCCGAGTTCCTGGCAGCGCTGGATCAGCCGGCTGACGCGCTCGTCGGCGACCGAGGAGAAGGCGACGATCAGGTGGCGCACGCCTGTCGAGGTCACGGTCGCATCGAGGTCCTCGACGGTCCCGAGCACGGGCAGGTCACGCCCGCCGACCTCGGCGATCGAGCGGGGGTCCTCGTCGAGGAACCCGACAGGGGCCAATCCGTACTCGGGGTGGGCCTCCAGGCGCCGGGCGACCTGGGCCCCGACCACGCCCGCGCCCATGATCAGCACGGGCTTGCCGACCAGCCGGCGCGCTCGTGCCAGGCGCTGAGCGCCGGATAGGGCGATGCGCCCGATGCCGACGGCGATCAGCGCGAACAGCCAGGCGCGCACCGTCTCGCTCTGAGCGGGCGCGTGGCCGTTCATGAACAGGCCGAGCACGGCGACGGTCATCGCCCCCACCGAGACGGCGCTGATGACCGGGACGACGCCGTCCAGCACGAGCGCGCGCAGACGCGTGCGATAGAGCCCGCGCAGGTAGAACAGCAGCATCACGATCGGGGGCAGCGCCAGGATCGGCGCGCGATTGGCGCTGACGTGGAGCGTCGCGTGGATCCCTCCCTGCGCGATCACGACCGCCACACACAGCAGGACCAGGTCGACGGCCGGGCGCAGCACGCGCCAACCGGAGCCCTCGAGCGCCCACTGCAGCTTGCCTCCGAACGTCCCGCCGCGGAGCGAGCGCGGGAGCGGCGCCGCGCGGCCGAGCTCGCCTCGGAGCGGAAGCGTGGTTGTCGTCTGCTGGGTCACGGGGTTGCGCGGCATCGGTTCTGAGTCCTACGCGGTTAGTCGGTAGATGCGTCGCATCCCTTTAGCCGCCGCTGCCGGCGGCCCGCGAGCCTGCGGGGGCCACACGCGCCAGCCGACGGCTGAGCACGCCGATCAGCGCGAGCATGCCCAGCACGAGCACGATCAGCAGCAGGTCTGCCCCGGACAGCCCGAACGCGGGCGTCGACGGGACCGGGCGACCGCGTTCGGCCGCCGCATAGACATCGGCGATGCCGGGGGCGCTCGCCGGGCGAACCGCCGCACGACGCGCGCGTGAGCCGCGGTGGGCACCGCTCGCACGCGAGCTCGACGTCTTGCCGGCGGCTCCCGTCTGGGCGCTCGACCCGGTGCCGCTCGAGGCAGCGGCTTCGGAGCTCGTCGAAGTGCCACTGCTGCTCGCGAGCGAGCTCGAGTCACCACCCGAGCCGCCGCCGTCCGAGCCGGAGCCCCCGCCCGGGCGGTTGAGCAGCGCGGAGCCGAGAATCGCCTGGTTGCCCTGGCCGGGACCCCCGTAACCGCTCAGCAGCGAGCTCGCCGAGGCAACGCCCGACGACACCGTGCCGAGCGCGACGAGACAGCCAACTATGAGGATGAAAATGCGATGCCTTGTCATGCTTCCTTGCCTGCGGTCTGGCCTAACGCGGACGCTCCGTGCCATGTTCTCATCTGGTCTTCGCACCCGCCTTCGCGCCGGATCACCGGAGCGAAGCCATGGGCGTGATCCCGCGACCTCGTGACTGTATCTACGGTACCGGAGGTGGCGTGACGTGTCGAGAGAATTTCACCCTATTTCGCTATTTCGAGACGCGATCAGGAGAACTTCTGAGCTTTGAGCAGAATTGAACGGTTGAGCCTTTCGAGATCGATCCGCTTGCCCTCACGGACGAGCGCCTGCGCTTCGCGGGCGAGTTCGTCGCGTGGGGCCAGCCGTACGGCCTTGCCGAGCAGCCTGAGCGCTTCCCCGCGCCGCCCCGCCGAGGAGGCGATCGCCCCTCGCTCGAGCATCGCGTAGGCGTCCCCGGGGGTCCGGCCAAGCGCTTTGGAGAAGTTTCTGTCCGCGCGCGCGAAGTCGCCGAAGCGAAGCGCGATCGTGCCTGCGACGAGATACGGCTCGTCGCTCAGCGGGTTGAGGCTCGCCGCGTCTTCCAGCGTCGAATACGCCTTCCGCGGCGCCGTCGTCCAGATCTGCGCGGCCTTCTCGACCTGCAGTTCGGAGAGCCACGGCGCGGCGAGCGAAAGGCACGCGACGAGCGCGACCACGACGGCGGTGGCGATCGCCGCAACGCGCAAGGCCGTGGCGCGCCCTGCAAGCGGACGCGTCGCTCGCCGGTGCCCGTCGCCGGCGGGGGTGGCGGCGTCGCTCGCGGCGCCTCGCGCCGGCGCGAGCGAGCAGGACAGCCCGAGCAGGGCGAAGGCCGGTGCGCCGAGCCCGGCGAACTCCCAGAACCAGTCGACCGAGCCATGCACGAGCCAGTAGGCGAATCCGGACAGGGCCGCCATCGCGACCCACGCTCCGAGCGGGTCGGCGCGACGAGCGGCCGCCCACAGCCACGCCCGCGAGCTCGCGACGAGCGCGGCGCCGAGACCGAGCAAGGCGAGCGCGAGCCCGAGCACGCCGGTCTCGGTCAGCGTGCGCAGCTCGACGCTGTGCGGATAGTGCGGTGTCTCGCCGCTGCGCCCGTGCACGAGGTACTGCTGCTGGAAGTTGTCGACCCCGATCCCGACCAGCGGATGGGCGCTGAATTCGTCGAGCGCGACGCGGTAGAAGTCGTAGCGATTGCTGCCGAGACCGCCGGTCAGGCGGCTGCCGCCGGCGCGGTTGGCGCCGTAGCCGCCCTTGAAGGTCTGCCATCCGTGTTCGGCGCGCGCGATCGGGTTGCCCGCCGCCACCAGGCCGCCGGTGATCAGGGCAACGAGCACCGCTATCGCGCTCGCCGCAACCGCCCTGCGCAGCAGCGAGGCGGTGCGCTCGGAGAATCGGCGCCGGCTCTCGAACGCGCTCGCCGAAGCAACCGCCAGGCCAACCACCGCCGCGGCGAGGAGCACAGCGGCGATCGCAGCATGCAGCGCGCCCTTGACGTCGCCGCCATTGGACAGCCGGTCGCCGACGCGCAGGACCGTCGGCGCGGTGGCGCCGATGCCGATCGCGATCGGCACGAGCACGAGGAACGTGCGCAGGCGAGCCGGCAGCAGCGCGAAGACGAGGATCAGCATCGCCACCGTCGCGTACAGCGAGCCACGGCTCTGGCTGAGCAGGGCGAGGTCGGCGAGCAGCACCGCGCCGCCGGCGAACAGCCCACGAAGAGCCCACGGCAGGCGTCCGCAGGCGGCGAGCAGCAGTGCCGGCCAGACGACCATCGCCCATGTCGCCGCGCTCGCGTTTTCGTAGCCGGCCGGGTACTTCAAGCGTCCGTCACCGAACAGCTGGGCCGGGTGCGCGGCAGCGTCGACGTGCAGCAGCACGAAGACCGCCAGGGCGATCATCGCGATGGCCCACGTGCCGAGCACGATCGCCGCGCCGGCGCCGCGCCACCTCCACAATGAGAACAGCGCGAACACCAGCAGGTAGAGCAGCGTGCGGTTCGCGCCTTCCCAGGCGTCGCCCGGGACATCCGCCCAGAGGATCGAGAGATAGCTGAGCGCCGTGTACAGGCCGAGGCAGAGCAGCGCGATCCGCAAGGGCAGCGAGATGTCGGCCAGGCGAAGCGGGAGCGTGAGCAGAGCGATCGTCAACAGCGCGAGCACGATCAACGTGCCAGGCGCCCAGCGCGTCACCGGATAGCCGGCCTGGTCGGATGCCCACCAGACGAACAGCGCGAGCGCCCCCAGCGCGGGGACCGTGGCCGGACTCTCACGCAGGACTTCACGGAGCTTGACGATCGAGAAGGCCCGCACAGGCATTCGGCTGAGACTATCCGGCGCATCTCCTGCCAAAACCGGCGCGGACGATCGGCGGGTGTCCCGTAACGCGAGGCCCTAGGCTTCAGGCGGCGGCCCACCGCAACCCCATGCACACGCTCATGTACCACGACATCGCGCCCCGCGACCAGCGCGACGCGGCCGGCTTCCCGGGGCCGCTGGCGGCGCGCTACAAGCTCGAGCCGGAGGCGTTCGAGACCCACCTCGACGCGGTCGCGGCGACAGGGCTGACGGTCGGCACGCTCGCCAGCGCGGCCGGCGGCGCGGACGGCGCGCCGGCCGTTGCGCTGACGTTCGATGACGGCGGCTGCTCAGCGCCGCTCGCCGCCGAGGCGCTGGAGCGGCGCGGCTGGCGTGGACAGTTCTTCGTCACCTCCTCGCGAATCGGCACGCCCGGCTTCATGGCGGCCGATCAGCTGCGCGAGCTGAGCGCGCACGGGCACGTGATCGGCAGCCATTCGCACACGCACCCGACATACATGGGCCGTCTCACGCGATCACAGCTCGACGAGGAGTGGACGCGCAGTCGCGACGTGCTTGCCGAGGCGCTCGGCGAGCCTCCGCGGACGGCCTCGGTGCCGGGCGGCTTCCTCTCCCCCGCCGTGATCGCAGCGGCCGCCGGCGCCGGCTACGCGCTGCTTTTCACCTCGGAGCCCAGCGCGCGGGTCCTGCAGCGCGGCCTGGAGGTGCGCGGCCGCTACACGATCTGGGCCTCGACGCCGGCGAGCATGGCCGCGGCGTACGCCGCAGGCGATCGCCTCGCCTGCGGGCGGCTGTGGCTGGAGTGGAACGCGAAGAAGCTCGCCAAGCGCGTCAGCCCACCCGTCTACCAAGCTCTGCGACGCGTCCGCGCGGCGCGCTCCTGAGCGACGCCCAGCCCGCGCCGGGCGCTCAGCCGGCGTTCGCCAGGTACGCCGCGAGCCGCTCGCTCGCCGCCTCCAGGGTGCCCCCGCGGGCACGCTCGAGACCGGCGGCGATCAGCTCGTCGCGCAACTGCGGCTCGGCCGCGATCCGTTCGAGCGCGGCGGCCGCAGCGGCGGCATCGTCGGGCTCGACCAGCAGCGCGGCTCCGTCGGCGGCCGCCGGCACCCCACCAACGGCTGTCGCAACGGTCGGCAGCCCGCTGGCGAAGGCCTCGACGAGCACCTGCGGATAGCCCTCGGTCCAGGAGACGTGCAGGAACGCGTGGCTGTTGCGGTAGAGGTCGAGCAGGCCCCCGTCGATCGGCACGTAGCCGAGCAGCTCGACTTGCCGCTGCAGCCCGAGCTGATCGATCCGCTGCTGCAGCTGCTCGCGCATCGGCCCATCCCCGACGACCTGCAGGCGCCAGCGGCGCCCGCCGGCCGCGAGCAGCGCGGCGATCTCGGCCAGCAGCAGCGGATTCTTCTCCGCGTCCAGGCGCCCGACGGTCAGCAGCGTCAGCTCGCCTGAGTAGTCGCGCCCGGAGACTGCTGCGGCAGCCTGGGCGAGGTCGTTCTCGGAGACGAGCGAGACGGCCGTCGCGAGCACGCTGCGCGCGTGACCCTCGCGGTACTTGCGCTCGAGCTCCGGCCCGACGACGATGACCGGGTAGCGACGCGCCAGCAGCCGCCAGATCGCCTCGAGCAGGTCCGCGCTCCAGTGCATCCAGCGGCGGTCGGGGCGGCGGCTGCGGACGTACAGCGGCATGTCCTGGCGAACTCCCAGCACGAGCCGGCGGCGGCGCGCGATGGTCAGCAGCGCCAGCAGCACCGAGTGGGGATAGGGGCCGAGCACCCAGACGGTGTCGAGCTCGTCGAGCAGACGCCAGAAGAGCTTGACCGAGACGAGCAGCGAGCGTGCCACCGCGAGCGGATGCCCGAGGCTGTCGTAGTGGGGCAGGCCGACGAGCTCGGTGTCCTCGTGCAGCGGGTAGTGCGATGTTCCCGGCTTGGGGTCGAGGCGGCCGACGAGCACGAGCCGGTCGACGCGCTCGCGCAGCGCCTCGAGGAAGACGACGAACGCCCGCTGCCCGTAGCGGCGCGTTCCGTCGGAGCGGTACTCGTAATCGGTGTATACGGCGAGCCGCAAGTTCAGGCGTCCCCGGCGTGCAGCGACGGGGCGTAGACGTCATCGCCCGGATCGGGCTCGAGCGGGCCGCGCCCGCCCAGGACGCCCGCCAACGCCGCAAGCGGCGGCCCGAAGCGGAACATCCCGGCCAGCGTGCCCACGCCCCATCCGAGGTGCATCGCGGGCAGCACGACGAGCAGGAGCAGAGCGTCCCGCCGCCGCCCGGGGCCGCGCGCGGCGCTGCACGCGGTCACGACGAGGGCGCTCGCGTACACCAGCAGCCCGGCGCGCGCGGCCAGGCGCAGCTGCCTCGGCAGGACCACCGCGGCGAGTGGCGTGAGCGCCAGCGCGGGCGCGATCAGATGAGAGCGGCGCATGCTCTGCGGGTGGCGCCGGAAGGTGCGCGCTCGGTAGAAGCCGTAGCGGAAGTACTGACGCGCGAGTCCCTCGACCGAGTCCCGCGGCACGTAGTAGCCGGCCATCTCGGGCAGGCAGACGAGTCGTGCGCCGCGGCGCAGGAAGCGCGAGGCCATCTCGGAGTCCTGGTTGATCGGCCAGCGCTCGTCCCATCCACCCGCCTCGAGCACGCGCTCGCGCCGCCAGACGCCGCCGAACACGCCGGTGTCCAGCTCGCGCTCCTCGTCGCCGGCGAGGTCCTCGCTCCACTTGCGCGAGCCGCCGCGACCGAGCCACGAAGCCAGCGCCAGCGCAACGGCGCCGGAGATCGGTCCGACCTCGCGCGGAATCGCGGGGCCGCTCACCCAATCGGTGTCGCCGCGGCGCAGACGCTCGACGCCTGCCGCGAGATAGCGCTCGCCGTAGTAGGTGTGAGCGTCCATCCGCGCGACGAACTCGCCGCGCGCCTCGCGCAGGCAGACGTTGAGCCCGCTGGCGGTATGCCTACGCGGATTCTCGAGCAGACGGATGCGCGGGTCCTGCGCGGCCAGCTCGAGCAGGATCTCGCGCGTGCGATCGCCGGAGCCGCCGTCGGCGAACAGCAGCTCGATCGTCCCGTCGAAGCGCTGCGCCTGCATCGCGGCAACCGTCTCGCGGATCCGGTGCTCCTCGTTGAGCACGGGCACGAGCACGCTGACGTCGACGCGCTCGTCATCCTGCCGGTCGGTAGGGCTCGATGCTGGAAGAGCGCTCACGCGGGTTCATTATGCTGTCCGCTCCCGCCGCAGCCGGGCTCTGCAACGTGACCGACGTAATCGTCCTCTGCTACCACGCGTTGAGCCCCACGTGGGACGCAGCGCTCTCGACCACGCCACAGCTCTTCGAGCAGCAGCTCTCGACGCTCGTTCGGCGCGGCTACCGGGGCGCGACGTTCACCGAAGCGGTCATGGAGCCGCCGGCAGAGCGTGTCCTCTGCGTGACCTTCGACGACGCCTACCGCTCGGTCGATCGGCTCGCGCGGCCGATCCTCGACCGCTTGCAGCTGCCGGCGACGGTCTTCGCCCCGACCGACCAGATCGGCGTCGAAGGCCCGCTGCGCTGGGCCGGGATCGACCGCTGGATCGGCGGGCCGCACGAGTCCGAGCTGACGCCGATGTCGTGGCAGGAGCTGCGCGCGCTCGCCGACCACGGCTGGGAGATCGGCTCGCACACCGGCTCGCACCCGCACCTCACCCAAATCGACGACGCATCGCTCGAGTCCGAGCTGACGCGCTCGAAGGCCGCATGCGAACGCGAGCTCAGCCTGCCGTGCACTTCGCTCGCCTATCCGTACGGCGACGTCGACGATCGCGTCGTGGCGGCCGCCGGGCGCAGCGGCTACACCGCCGCCGCGGCGCTGCCGGGGCGGCTGCACGCAGAGGAGACGCTGCGCTGGCCGCGCATCGGCGTCTACCGGGCCGACGACGAGCGCCGCTTCCGCATGAAGGTCTCCCGCCCCCTGCGCGCGGTGCGGCGGACGGGCGCATGGGAGGCGCTGCAGGCGCTGCGCGACCGGCGCGCGCCCTCGCCCCAAGGCTGACGCCAACTCAGCCGTGTTGCCCGTGCGAGCCGTGGCCCGCCTTGGACCTCCGCTTGGCGAACCTGTGCTTGGTGTGCTTGTGCTTGGCGTGGCGGGCGTGGCGGGCGTGGGCTGAGCCGGGGCGCGCTGCGTGTGAAGCGCTGTCAAGTGTGGCCTGGGCCGGGGTCGGGGCCGCGGCGGGGGCCGCGTGCGTGGCGGCCTCGGCGGGCGCCGCCAGTTCCACTTGTCGCTGAGCCACCGCGGCCGTGGACCCTTCTTCTTTTCCCGCCGGGAGCGCTTCGGGAGCGCCTGCCCCGGCAACGGAGCCGAGAACGCCGGCGCAGGCCGAGCCCGGTGCAGCCGAGTAGCTGCCTTCGCCGGTCGCGATCAGTTCGCTTGCCGAGACCGTCACGTTGCCTTGCACGCTGAAGCCACCGGAGCTCGTGTCGATCCCGCGGGTGGACACGCAGTTGGCGCGCACGAGGTTGCCGACGCCGCGCGGCGTGCCGCTGGGGTACCACGATTCGACGTCGCGGCGGATTTGCGAGTTGACGATCAGGTTGTGTTCGACGAGGTTGCCGTTGGAGCTCGCGCCTTCGCCGGAGAAGATCACGCCCTCGCCGTTGTTCGCGATCACGTTGCCCGTGATCACGGCGCCGGTCGAGTTCGGGTAGAGCTGAATGCCACGATCGACGTTGTTGACGATCACGTTCCCGACGATCTGCGTGTTGGTCGCGTCCTGTACGTAGATGCCGTGCTGCTGATTTGTCGACGGCAGCACGCCGCAGTCGTGGATGCGGTTGTGCGCGATCACGGTCGAGTCGGCGAAGCCCCACGCCACGCTGCCGAGGTCGAAGCAGATCCCGGTGTGGTCGTTGGTGACGTCGTCGGATTCGAACGTCACGTGATCGGCGTTCACGGTCGGGCTCGGAAGCCGTTCGCCCGACTGGTAGTTGCCGTCGAGCGAGAGGCCTTCGAAGGTCACGTAGTTGGATCCGGCGGGGACGTAGATGCGCCCGGTGATCGTCGCGTGCTCGCCCGGGTAGCTGCGCAGGCCGATCGGCGCGCCCGCAACGCCGCCGTGGTTGACCCGCAGGCCGCCGCCGTAGACGCCGGCGCGCAGGCAGCCGACCTGGCCGGGGGCGAGCCCGTTGGCGAGCGCACTCACCGTGCGCAGCGGCGTGGCCGCCGAGCCGTTGGCGCTGTCGGAGCCAGTCGGCGCCGCGACCTTGTCACAGCGCGCGGGTAGAGATTCGGCGCCGGCGGGTAGCACCGCAAGAAGTGAGATCGACCCGGTGAGTGAGAGCACACCGCAGAGCGCAAGCGACGCGCCGAGCACGCGAGCGTGGCGGCGGAGCGGGCGCCGTCCACGGTCCACGTCATCCTGTGCGGAGAGGAAATCCGGTGAAACGTGGCTTGCACGGCTAAGCATTGGCGGCGTGACCTCCGGTAAGTACGTGAACAACATGCGGTTCATCGACCACCGACGGCGCCGGCTGACCGGAACGCGCTCGCGCTCCTACGAACGTCCAATGCGCCATTTGCACGCGGATCGCTCCGCGGCGATAGCCGCTACCTTTGCTGAAGGCTGCGATCCGGCGCCGCGGCCCCCCCTCCATGCCACGCTCTAGCGACCCATCACGCTCCGCCGACTGGCTCGCGCCGCCCGGGCCACGCGAGGGTTTGGGCCACTACGCGGAGGTGATCCGCGACCGCCGTAAGCTGATCCTCGCGTGCGTGGTGATCGTGACACTCGTCGCGGGCATGTATGCCAAGCTCGCACCGACGACGTGGAAGGCCGAATCGCACCTGCTGATCACGCCGGTCAACGGCGAAAGCAACCTGATCGGCCTCGGCCTGATCCAGAGCTCGGGCAACCCGACGGGTGACGTCTCGACGGCCGCAAGCCTCGTGACGACCTCCGACGTCGCAGCCCTGGCGGCGATCAATGTCGGACACACGACGGGCCGCGCGATCCTCGGCGAGGTCTCGGCGGTGCCGGTCGCTCAGAGCAACGTCGTCGCGATCACGGCGACCGCCTCGACCGCGGAGCGCGCGCAGGCGGTCGCGAACGCCTTCGCGACCGCGACCGTCAACAGCCGCACGCGCACGCTTCACCGCCAGCTCGAAGCGATCATCCCGACGATCAAGGACCAGATCGCCGCGCTGCCGGCGGCTCAGCGCACCGGCCAGGGCTCGCTTGGCGAAAAGCTCTCCGTCCTGCAGACGCTGCTGGCGGGGCCCGACCCGACGGTCTCGGTCGAGTCGCTCGCCCAGCTCCCGAGCTCGCCGAGCTGGCCGCGCACGAAACTGAGCGTGATCGCCGGTTTCCTGATCGGCCTCGTGATCGGCGTGGGCGGCGCGTTCGCGCTCGAGAACCTCGACCCGCGCGTGCGCCGCGAGGAGACCCTGCGGCGGATCTTCCGGCTTCCGGTGCTTGCCCGCATTCCCCGCGAACGCCGGGCGGCATCGCGCCTGCCGATGCGTCCCGGCGAAATCTCGCCGGCCGCCCAGGAGAGCTACCGCATGCTCCGTGTGGCGCTGGGTGCACGCAGCCGCCAAACCGGCACGCGCTCGATCATGATCACCGGCTCCACCCGCTCTGAGGGCAAGTCGACGGTCGCGCTCAACCTCGCCGCGACGCTGGCCTTCTCGGGCCACAGCGTGATCCTCGTCGAGGCCGATCTGCGCCGGCCGTCGCTCGGCGGCGCCCTCGACCTCCGGGTGAAGCGCGGCAAACGGGGTACGGCCGGCGTGCTGATGGGCGAAATCTCGCTGAAGGACGCGCTCGTGCCGGTGACCGAGCTGAGCGACAACCTGGACATCCTGCTGGTCGAGCAGTCGGTGCCATACCTCGCAGACGGCCTGCTCGCCTCGAGCGACGAGATCGTGGAGCAGGGCCGCGCGCTTGCCGACTTCATCATCTTCGACGCGCCGCCGGTGACCGAGGTGAGCGACGCGCTCCCGCTCAGCCAGCACGTGGACGACGTGCTGATAGTGGTGCGTCTCGGCTACAGCCGAACCGACCAGCTCGTGTTCCTCGGCGAAATGCTCTCGCGCCAGGGCGTGCGCCCGTCGGGCCTCGTCGTCGTCAGCGACGACTTCGCGCAGGGCAGCGGCTATTACGCGCCGACGCCGACATCGTCGAGCCGTCGCGACAAGCTGCGCGAGCACATCCCTGCGATCGGGGCGTAGCCGCCATGCACACCCGGACGCGCGCGTTCGAGCTACTGGCGCCCGGCATCCTCGCGATGGCGGCGGTGCTCGGCGTGCTCGCCGCGATGCAGCCGGCGCTCGCGCTCGCCGGCGCGGGCGGCTTGGTGCTCGCCTACGTGGCGTTCTCCGATCTCGCGATCGGCTTCGCGGTGCTCGCGTTCCTCAGCTTCGTCGACACGCTGCCGACCTCGGGGTCGCTCAGCCCGGCGAAGGCCGTGGGGCTACTCGTGGCCGTCGCGTGGCTGGCCCGCTTCAGCATCGGCTCGGAGAACAACGAGCGGGACTTCTTTGCCGAGCACTCGCACCTGACGTGGTTGCTGGTCGCGTTCTTCGGCTGGGCGACGCTGTCGCTGCTGTGGGCGCCGAGTACGAGCGCCGGCACGGGGGCGCTGACGCGCTACGCGCCTAACATCCTGCTGATCCCGATCGCCTACACGGCGGTGCGCACGCGGCGCGACATGACGATCGTGATCGGGGCCATCATCTTCGGCGCGATGATCGCCGCCGCGTTCGCGGTGCTGCAGCCGCCGGACCCGGAAATCGTCGAGGAAAGCGCGCGCGCGACGGGGACGATCGGCGATCCCAACGAACTCGCCTCGGTCCTTCTAGTGGGGCTCGCGCTCGGCGCCGGCTTCGCCTTCGGGCGCAGACGCCTGCCGTCGCTGCGGTTGGCCGCGGCGTTGGCCGTTCCCCTGTGCGCCGCGGGCATCTTCCTCAGCCTCTCGCGCGGCGGTCTCGTCGCGCTCGGCGCGCTGATGGTCGCCGGCACGATCTTCGCCGGACGCTGGCGGACGGCGATCACGATCCTGCTCGCGCTGGTCGCCGTCGGCGGCGTCGTCTACTTCACGCAGCTCGCCCCGCTGCCCGCGCGCGAACGCGTCAGCGCAGCCAAGGGCGGGACGGGGCGAACCGATCTCTGGACGGTCGCCTGGCGGATGGTTCAGGCGCACCCCGTCGACGGCGTCGGCGTCGGCAACTTCCCCAACTCCTCGGCCCAGTACACGCTGCGCCCGGGAGTGATCCAGCGAACCGATCTGATCTTCAACCAGCAGCCGTTCGTCACGCACAACACATACCTGCAGATCATGGCCGAGACCGGGATCCCCGGATTTCTGCTGTTCCTGGGCATCATCGGGTCGTGCATGAGATGGGCGCTGAAGGCCGCGCACATCTGGGAGCGGCGCAACGACAGGACGATGGAGGCGCTCGCGCGCGCGATGTTCCTCGGGCTGTGCGGGATGCTCGTGGCGGACGTGTTCATCTCGGTGATGTACAGCAAGCTGCTGTGGGTCCTGCTGGCGCTCGGGCCGGCGATGTACGCGATCGCGCGGCGCGAGGACGCCGCCGAACCGGCGCCGCCGGAGTCCGAGCAGCCGATGCTCAGCGCTGCGCCGAGCTACTGACGCCGCTCGGCGAGCAGCTCCAGGTAGAGCGCTTCCAGCCGTCGCACCAGCGTGTCGATGTCGAACTCGCTGCGCCGGCGCTCGCGGGCTCGCGCGGCCATCTCGCGCGAGCGCTCGGGCTCGGCCAGCGCTTGCGTGATCGCAGCCGCGAGCGCCTGCGGCTCCCCGCGCGGCACGAGCAGGCCGTGAACGCCGGACTCGATCAGGTCGGGGACCCCGCCGACGGCCGTCGCGACGATCGGCAGCGCCGCGTCCATGTACTCCATCACGGCCAGCGGGCTGCCCTCGAAGTCCGAGCACGACACAGCCACATCCAGCGCGCGCAGCACGTCGGGCACGTCGCCGCGGTGGCCCATGAAGACGACGGCGTCGGCGACCCCCAGCTCCGTCGCCAGCGCCTCCAGGCCGGCGCGCTCCGGACCGTCGCCGACGATCAGCAGGCGGATCCCCGGCCAGCGCTCGCGCAAAGGCACGAGCGCACGCAGCATCACGTGCAACGCCTTCTGTGCCCGAAGCACGCCGACAGCGCCGATCACGGGCGCATCGCGCGCGATGCCCAGCTCTGCGCGCACGTCGCGGCCGCTCGGCGCAGGCGAGGAGAGCACGCCGTTGGGGATGAACAGCGTGCGGGCCGGATCGATCCCCTCGACCTCGCTCATCCGCCGCCGGTCCTCGCGCGAGACGGCGATGAAGCGGGTCGCGCCGCGCGCGATCAGCTCGCGGTCGAGAAAGCGCCGCAGCGGCTGGCCCTCATAGGACCACGTGTGCTCATGGGCGAGCACGACCGGCACGCGCGCGATCCGCCCGACCAGCGTCCCCCAGACGTTCGAGCCGAACTTGTGCGAGTGCAGCACGTCGACCCGTTCGCGCCGCAGGAAGCGCTCCAGCCGCGCGAGCGCGGCGATGTCGACTTTGCGCCGGCGCTTCAGCGGGAGGAACCGCGCGGGCGAGGCCTCGAGCATGTCGAGCGCCGGCCGGGCGGATGGGTCGTTCTTCCACGGCCCCGTCAGCGGCCAGCGGCTGACGCACAGGATCGAGTCGAAGCGCTCCGGATCGAGCCTCGTCGCGATCAGCAGCGCGAGGTGCTCGGCGCCGCCGAAGCAGCTGAGGAAATCGACGAACGTGACGACACGCACCCGACCCGGCTGACGATCGGAGGGGGCGGCCGGGACCATTCGCGGGCCCATGCTACGAACATCCGGGGACGCTCCACGACGCGCGCCTGCCGACCGGCGCCCTCGCGCGCGCCGCGCGACTACGGGCGCGGCGTCGCGTGGGCCGGGGCAAGCGCCCAGACCGAGGCCACCCCGTTGGGGGTCCGCCTCGTCGAGACGCGTTCGTAGTCTCGCTCGAGCAGCCGTGTGCCATCGGCCACGAACCGGTCCCATTCCGCCGGCGCATGTGGTTCGCGGCGGAATTTCTGCGTGACCAGCACGAGCTCGGGCTGCTTGCCTTCGACACACCGCAGCACGCCGTCGAGGTGCGGGGTGAAGACATACTGGGCGATCGCCGGACAGGCGAGCGCGAACCGGCTGTCGAGGAATGCCGCGACCGCTTCTTCGTCGTTCTGCCCGAGATGCACGTAGGTGATCCTGCGCGCCGCCGGGAAGCGGCTCACGGCCGCCTGTTCGAGCTCCTCGGCCGTTTCGCTGTGGCCGGAGTCGAACCAATACGAGACCCCGCCGGCACGCGCGTAGGGCGCCGCGGCCGTGCCGCCGAGCAGCACGATGCCGAGCGCCGCGACCGCGCAGAGGAGCGCGATCCCGCGCACGCCGGCCGCGAGCTCGGGCTTGGCCGAGACGAGCCAGGCGATCACGAACACGATCAAGAGCAGCTCGGGGAAAGCGAGCATCTGGTCGTGCGGCGACCAGGCTGCCGTGAGCGCGAGGGTCAGCGCCGTCATCGCGGTCGCACAGAGGAACGCGGCCGCGAGGAACCTCGTGGCGGCCACGGGCGTCGCGGCGTCGGGCGTCGCCGCTGCCGCTGGGCGCCTGCGCAGCGTGCGCACGGCGAGTGCCCCTGCAAGCAGGAAGACGGCGACCACGACGACGAGGTGCAGCGGTTTGCCGACGGGCACGCCCAGGACGTGTCCCGGCCGGCTGGCCGCCCACGCGGCGATCTTGATGTGCCCCGGTATGCCCGTCACGCTGCCGGTGGCGCTCAGCACGTTGCGCGAGTAGCTGATGTTGTCTTTGAAGTTTTCGATGTAGCCGTGGAGTTCGCCGCGCACGGCGAGCGCTATGGCGCCGGCAGCGGCGACGCCGGCGAACCCGCCGGCGGCCTTGGCGAGCTGAGCGCGCAGCCCGCGCGGCGCGAGCACGAGCGCCGCCAGCGGCACGCTCGCGAGCACGAGGCCGAGGTTCACCTTGAACAGCACGCCGAGCGCGAGCAGCGCCCCGGCCGCGACGAAGCTGCCGCGCAGCCAGAGCAGGCCGATCAGCGGAGCGAAGGACAGCGCCGCGAGCAGCGAGTAGCCCGACAGGTACCAGGCCCCGGTGAGCAGCAGCGGGTAGACGACGAAGCCGGCTGCGGCCACCGTCCAGGACGCCCCGACGGCACGCAGCAAGAGCAGCGTCGAGGCGGCCGCGATCGCCAGCCAGACGACGTCGAGCAGGAACGGCCCCGTCCAGCCGAACGCCGCGAGCGCCCCCGCGTGCGCGTAGTAGAACAGCGGGTCCTTGTTGTCGAGCACGCCCACGTACAGCCGGTCGCCGTGCAGCATGCTGCCGGCGACGCTGAGGAACACACCGGCATCCGATTTCAGGCTCGGTCGACCGCGCAGCAGCACGAGCAGCGCCGCGTAGACGGCGCTGGCCGAGCACAGGTACAGACGGCCGCGCACGGACGCGAGCGTCGTCGCACGGCCCGCCGGCGCCCGGACGCCATCCCAGGTGATCATCTTTGCCTCATTGCCAGAATCGACGTCACGAACGCGCGGCCTCCTGCCGGCGTAGCGAGGCACGATAGCGGTCGTCCTGCCCTTCGGGCAAGCGTGCGCCGTGAGTAGCGCGAAGGATGCCGTATGCTCGCGAGCTTGGCGGATCGCCGAGCTCCCGGGGGTCCGAGGAGAAAGCGAAACCAGAGGACTGGGACTGGCAGGGATGCGCCGGCACCATAGGAAACGCGATCGTCCGTCGAGCAGATCCTCGGCGGTCAGGCCCTTGGCCGGACGGCGGACGCGCCTGCTCGCGATGCTCTGCTCGCTGAGCACGCTCGTCTTGCTCGTGCTCGCCGGCCAGGCGCTCGCCGAAGGCATCACCAACTCGGGCGATGACCTGCGCGACGGCTGGTACCCCGAAGAATCCTCGCTCACGCCGCAGCTCGTCAGCGGCGGCACGTTCGGTCAGCTGTGGTCGACATCGGTCGAAGGCCAGGTCTACGCGCAGCCGCTGCTGGCAAACGGCACGCTGCTCGTGGCCACGGAGAACAACAAGGTCTACGGGCTGGACCCGGCGACGGGCGCGCTGCGCTGGACGGCGCCGCTGAACCTCGGGACCCCGTGGAAGGCCGCCGACATCGGCTGCGGCGATCTCACGCCCAACATCGGCGTCACCGCGACGCCGGTGATCGACACGGCCACGAACACGGCCTACATGACGCACAAGACCTACGTATCGGGGACCTCGGGCTCGGCGCGCTGGCTGATGGACGCGATCGATCTCTCGAGCGGCACCGAGAAGCCCGGCTTCCCGGTGCAGCTCAGCGGCGCGGCGCAGAACCAGCCGAGCCTGACTTTCCCGGCCACGACCGAGCTGCAGCGCCCGGGACTGCTGCTGATGAACGGGGTCGTCTACGCCGCCTTCGGCTCGCATTGCGACCACTCGCCCTGGCAAGGCTGGGTGTTCGGCGTCTCGACCGCCGGACAGATCAAGGCCCGCTGGGTCGACCGAAGCTCCGGCGACGGCGCCGGAATCTGGCAGTCGGGCGCAGGGCTCACCTCCGACGGCCCGGGCACGCTGATGCTCAGCACGGGCAACGGCGGCGCCCCGTCGACGCCCGCCGCGGGCACCTCCCCGCCTGCGAACCTCGGCGAGTCGATCGTGCGCCTGGCCGTCCAGGGCGACGGCTCGCTCAAAGCCGTCGACTTCTTCGCGCCGTTCGACGCCGTGCAACTCGACACGTGGGACGCGGACTTCGCCTCCGGAGGGATCACGGGGCTCAACGCCCAGTACTTCGGAACGGCCGCCGTGCCGCACCTCGCGGTGGCCGTCGGCAAGGACGGCTACGTGTACCTGCTCAACCGGGACGAACTCGGCGGCTTCCAGCAGGGCGCGGGCGCCGCCGACAAGGTCGTCCAGCGGATCGGGCCCTACGGCGGCGTCTGGTCGCGCCCGGGCGTGTGGCCGGGCGACGGCGGCTGGGTCTACATACCGACCGCCTCGGGCGGTAACAGCGCCGGCGGCTCCTCGGGCTTCCTGCGCGTGTACCGCTACGGCCTCTCGGGCACCGGCCAGCCGACGCTTTCTTTGGCGGCGACGTCCTCGGACGCGTTCGGTTTCAGCTCGAGCGCGCCGGTGATCACATCCGAAGGCACCAACTCCGGCTCGGCGCTCGTCTGGACGGTGTGGACGCCGAACGGCTCCGGCACCGGCGCTCAGCTGCGCGCCTACGACCCGCTGCCCGTCGAAGGCAAACCGGTGTTGCGCTGGAGCGCCCCGGTCGGGACGTCCTCCAAGTTCGCCACCCCCGGCGTCGGGGCGGGACGCGTCTACGTGGGTACACGCGAAGGCAAGGTGCTCGGCTTCGGATCGCCCGTGACGCCGCTGCTGACCGGTTCGGCGACGACCTTCCCGACGACCACGATCGCGGGCAGCGCGCAGAAGACGCTGACGCTGACCGCGACGAACACCCTGACGCTCAGCGGGCTCAGCTCGAGCTCGTCGCAGTTCAAAGTCGGCACGCCTTCGCCGACGCTGCCCGCCCAGCTCACCGCCGGCCAGAAGATCCAGGTCCCGATCACGTTCACGCCGACGCAGACGGGTCTGATCGGCGCGACGCTGACCGCGGAAACCAACAAAGGCACGGTCTCGTTCGCGCTGTCGGGCACCGGGCAAGCGGCGAGCGCACAACTCGAAGTGACCCCGGCCGTCGTCTCGTTCGGCGGCACGACCGTCGGCGGCCACCTCTCGGGAGCGGCGACCTTCCGCAACGTCGGCGGCGCACCGCTGAAGATCAACGCCGTCGAGCTCCCGAGCGCGCCGTTCGGCGCGACCGGCGTCCCCGCGGTGGGCAGCGAAATCGCGCCCGGCGGCTCGCTGTCGATCAACGTCACGTTCGATCCCACCGAAACAGGCAACTTCACCGGGGAAATCGGCTTGGAAACCACCGCCGGTCCCGGCGCCGCAGGGTTGTCCGGCAGCGCCGCGACGCCCGGCGCCCTGCAGATCTCGAGCGAACAGAACGACTTCGGCACGGTCGAAGTCGGCAAGTCCGCGACGAAGTCGTTCAAAATCACCAACGTCGGCGGCACGGCCGTCACGATCACCAAGTCCAAGCCGCCGATCGGCGGCGAGTTCGCCGCCACCACGTCGCTGCCCGAGGGCACGACGATCGCAGCCGGCGAATCGCTCACCGAGACGGTCGCGTTCACGCCGACGACGGTGGGCCCCGCAGGCGGCACGTGGGCGATCAACGGCGAAGACACGACGGGGCTTCACGAAGTGTCGTTCAGCGGCACGGGCTCGCCGGGGGCGCCTCCGCCGAGCACGTTCGGCAAGACGAGCGTCGGCGGCTCGAGCGACAGCTTCCTGGCGGACCGCAAGCGGGTCAACCGCTATGCGCTGAGCGCGGCGGGCTCGCTGAGCAAGCTGAGCATCTACCTGGCGCCGACGGGAACGTCCGGGCAGCAGTTGCTCAAGGGGCTCGTCTACGCCGACAGCGGCGGCGCGCCGGGCGCGCTGCTGGGCAGCACCGAAGCGCTGACGTTCAAGAGCACGAATGCCGCCGGCTGGTATGACCTGAGCTTCGCCACGCCGCTGAAACTGGCCACCGGCAACTACTGGATCGGGGCGATCACGGGTGCCAGCAGCAACGTGGCGGGCTTCCGCTACGACAACGTCATGGGCGCGCGCGACTACAACGCCAACACGTACACCTCGGGTCCGAGCAGCGCGTTCGGCACGCCGAGCGTCGACAACGAGCAGACGTCGCTGTATGCGACGTACACGCCGGCGACGACGGTCTCGCCGCCGGCGAACATCTCGCCGCCGGCGATCGCCGGCACGCCCCAGCAGGGCAAGCAGCTCACCGAGCAGCACGGGTCGTGGACGAACGAACCGACGAGCTACGGCTACCAGTGGCTGCAGTGCGACTCGCTCGGCACGAGCTGCCTGGCGATTGCGGGCGCGACGGCCCAGACCTACACGCCGGTGGCAGGCGACGTGGGGCACCGGCTCGAGGTGCAGGAGATCGCGACCAATGCGGGCGGCCCGAGCGCCGCCGCCACGTCGAGCGCAACCGCCGAAGTGCTCGCCGCCGCCCCGCCTCCGCCGAGCACGTTCGGCAAGACGAGCGTCGGCGGCTCGAGCGACAGCTTCCTGGCGGACCGCAAGCGGGTCAACCGCTATGCGCTGAGCGCGGCGGGCTCGCTGAGCAAGCTGAGCATCTA
>DATINR010000015.1:0-27403 GCA_035473995.1 Solirubrobacteraceae bacterium | reverse complement strand
GGCACGTCCGCCTTGCGGTCGATCGCCAGGCCGTCGAGGTCGAGCTCGGCGGCGGGGGCATTGTCAATAGGGCGAGCCACGTCTCCAGGGTACCCGCTGTCAGGGCTGGATACCTAGTGTGCTAGTCAACTAGTACACTCGCACAATGAGCGAGCGGCTGTTTCGCCCGATGCGCGGGGTGCTCGAGGAATTCGGCGACGTGGTGCTGCTGACCGGGAGAACGATCGCCTCGGCTGCACGCCCGCCCTATCCCTACGGCGAGGAGCTCGTCTCGCAATTCCTGTTCGCGCTGCGGCTGGTGTGGTTCCCGCTGCTGGTCACGACCGTGGCGATCAGCTACGGCGCGCCCGGCCTGCAAGCGGCCAACTTCCTCACCCTGTTCGGCGCGCTCGACCGCCTCGGTGGCTTCTTCGTGCTGGCCGCGATCCGCGAAATCGGCCCGCTGATCACCTCGATCGTGGTCGCCGGGATCGCCGGCACCGCGATCACTGCCGACCTCGGCGCGCGCAAGGTGCGCGAGGAGCTCGACGCGCTGCAGGTGCTCGGCGTCGATCCGGTCAAGAACCTCGTCGTGCCGCGCTTCCTCGCGCTGGTCGTCGTGACCGGGCTGTTCGACATCTACTCGCTCCTGTTCGGCATCTTCGGCGGCATCGCGGCGGAGCTCGTCAACGGTCAGCCGCTCGGCCCCTTCTGGGGGACCCTGTTCGCCAATGCCTCCACCACCGACCTGTGGGGCTCGGTGCTGAAGTCGAGCTGCTTCGGCGCGATCATCGCGATCGTCTGCTGTTACAAGGGCATGTCCGCCTCCGGCGGCGCCGAGGGCGTCGGGCGCGCCGTCAACGAGGCCGTCGTCGTCGCCTTCCTCGGGATCGG
The DNA here is from genome assembly GCA_035473995.1 of Solirubrobacteraceae bacterium. GTDB lineage: Bacteria > Actinomycetota > Thermoleophilia > Solirubrobacterales > Solirubrobacteraceae > Palsa-744. The sequence goes on along the minus strand of DATINR010000015.1, from coordinate 26,530 downwards.
CGCGTTCAACTACGTCTTCACGCAGACGCTGCTCGCCACCCATCCGAACATCCTGGTGATCAAGTGAACGACCTGCTGCTCCTGCCGCGCGAATGGCTGGCGGTGACCGGCGAGATCGCGCGCTTCGGCGGGCGCATGGTCGGCGACGTCTACGGCCTGCGCGTGTTCCGCTTCTTCGGCGAGTCGCTGCGCCAGGCGGGCATCCTGATCGTCGGTTCGACGGTCGTGATCTGGTCGCTGGTGTTCCTGATGGGGATCGGCGTGTGCGGCATCGGCGGGGCTTACTTCACGCTGTCCACCGGCGCTCCGGCCTACGCCGGCGTGTTCGCCGCCTGGTGCGACCTGCGCGAGGCCGTGCCCTATGCCTTTGGCTACATGATGGCCGCCAAGGTGGGCACGGGGATCGTCGCCGAGCTCGGCGCCATGCGCATCTCCGAGGAGATCGACGCGCTCGAGGTGATGGGGATCGACTCGATGGTCTTCCTCTGTGCCTCGCGCCTGCTGGCCGCCTGGATCGTGCTGCCGTTCATGTACGTGGCGGGGATCGGCGTGGCCTTCCTCGGCTCCTACATCGGCGTCGTGCAGCAACTCGGCTTCGTCTCCTCCGGCGGCTACCTGCTGATCTTCTGGCAGTTCCAGAACGCACCCGACCTGCTGTTCAGCGTGATCAAGGGGATGTCGATGGCGACCGTGATCGTGCTTGTCGCCTGTTACTACGGCTACAACGCCAGCGGCGGACCGGTCGGCGTGGGCACGGCTACGGCCAAGTCGATGGTGCTCAACCTGGTCTTCGTAACGCTGATCGGCATGCTCGGAACGCAGGTCTTCTGGGGCGCCAATCCGCGGGCTCCGATCGGTGGCTAGGCGCTCGCGCCGTTCTCGCGACCGCACCCACCCGCTACGCTCCCGCCATGTCCAAGACGCTCGTGATCGCCGAGAAGCCCTCCGTCGGGCAGGACCTCGCGCGCGTTCTGAAGGGGCCCTTCAAGAAAGGCGAGGGCGTACTCGAGGGTCCCGAGCACGTCGTCACCTGGGCGGTCGGGCACCTCGTCCAGCTGGCCGAACCGGACGAGTACGACCCCAAGTTCAAGCGCTGGCGCATGGAAGACCTGCCGATCGTGCCCGAGCGCTTCAAGCTCGTCGTGCGCGACGAGCGCTCGCGCAAGCAGATGTCGGTGGTGACCAAACAGATCGGTCGCGATGACATCGCCGAGATCGTCAACGCCTGCGACGCCGGGCGCGAGGGCGAGCTGATCTTCGCCTACCTGTACGAGAAGGCCAAGGGCAAGAAGCCGGTGCAGCGGCTGTGGCTGAACTCGATGACGAGCGCCGCGATGAAGGAGGCGCTCTCCTCGCTGCGCCCGGCCGAGGAGTTCGCCCGCCTGGAGCAGGCCGCGCGCTCGCGCTCGGAGGCCGACTGGATCGTCGGCATGAACGCCACGCGCGCCGCCACGATCCGCCTGCGTAGCTCCTTCGACGGCGCCGTCTCGTTGGGGCGCGTGCAGACGCCGACGCTGGCGATCATCGCGCGGCGCGAGGAGGAGATCAAAGCGTTCGTGCCCGAGCCGTATTGGCTCGTCGACGCGACCTTCGAGGCCGAGGGCAAGCGCGTGTACGAGGGTCGCTTCCACGAGGGCGCCAAGCCGCGGATCGCCACGGCCGAGGAGGCTGAGGCGATCGTCGCCGCCTGCGTGGGCAAGCAGGGGACGATCACGAAGCTCGAGAAGAAAGAGCAGCGCGAGAAAGCGCCGATGCTCTATGACCTGACGACGCTGCAGCGAGAGGCCAACAACCGGTATGGCTTCTCGGCCAAACGCACGCTGGCGGCAGCGCAGCGCTGCTACGAGGAGCACAAGGCGCTCACCTATCCGAGGACCAACTCGCGCTACCTGCCGGCCGACATGGTCGCCGAGATCAAGCCGACGGCCGAGTTGGTCGGCCACAACTCCGAATACACCAAGGGTGCCGAATACGTGATCGGCCTGGACCTACTGCCGCTGGCGCGTGTCGTCAACGACGAGAAGGTCACCGATCACCACGCGATCATCCCGACCCGCTCCGAGCACAACCTCGACAAAATGGGCGCCGATGACCGGCGCATCTACGACATGGTCACGCGGCGCTTCCTCGCTGTGTTCCACCCCGAGGCCGTGTTCGAGAACACGCGCGTGGAGACGACGGTCGGCGAGCAGGGCCACATCTTCCGCACGCGCGGCAAGCTGCTGATCGTGCCCGGCTGGCGCGGCGTCTACGACGAGGTTGCCGCCGACACGCGCCCGAAGGGCGAGGAGGACGAGGGCGTCGACCAGCAGCTGCCCAAGCTCGAGGACGGCGAGACGGTCGACACGAACGAGATCGCGGCCGAGCGCAAGGAAACGAAACCGCCGCGACGCTACTCGGACGCCTCGCTGCTGGGCGCGATGGAGACGGCCGGCAAGCTCGTCGACGACGAAGAGCTGCGCGAGGCGATGAAGGAGTCGGGCATCGGCACGCCGGCGACGCGCGCCGCGATCATCGAGCGCCTGATCACGGTCGGCTACGTCGAGCGCGACGCGCGTGCGCTCGTGGCCACCGAGAAGGGGCTGAACGTGATTCGCCTGCTCGACGCGCACATGCTCACCTCGCCCGAACTGACCGGTAACTGGGAGCACCGCCTCGGCAAGATCGAGCGCGGCGAGGACTCGCGCGAGAAGTTCATGAGCGACATCGCAGGCTTCGCCGAGCAGACGGTGCACAAGCTGGACGAGACGCTCAAGGACGTGCGCATCCCGCGCGCCAAGCTCGGCCCGTGCCCGGTCTGCGGGCACGAGATCAACGAGAACCGCAAGGGCTACTCGTGCTGGGCGCGCGAGGACCCCGGCTGTGGCTTCGTGATCTGGAAGGCCAAAGCCGGCAAGACGCTACCCGTGCAGATCGCACGCGAACTGATCAAAACGGGCTATACGGAGAAGCAGGTGACGGGCTTCCGCGGACGAAGCGGGCGCTCCTTCAGGGCGAAACTGGCGATGAGCCAGACCGAGGAGGGCAAATGGCGCGTCGAGTTCGACGAGGAGTGGGCCAAGGAGGGTGCCAAAGCGCCCGAGGCCGAGGCCGAGGCGGACGAGCTGACCGCCGCGAAGTCGAAAGCCAAGAAGAAAAAAGCCGCGCCGGTCGGCCAGCGCAGCGCTGCCTGACCCCGCGCCGGGTCTGAGCCGGACGCTCGGCGCCGATCACCCACCGTCGCGCTCGCTGTAGTCGCGATGCTCTCTGCCAAGGGTCGGCGGCGATGTCGGGCGGTTGCGCCAGGATGGGTCGCGATGGCGATCACGCTGATCACAGGCCCCGCCAACGCGGGCAAGGCCGAGCTGGTGATGGATGCGCTCCGCTCGCACCTGGCGCGTGGCGAGGAGCCGATCCTGGTCGTGCCGACGCGAGCCGACGCCGATCACTACCTGCGCGAGCTGGCCGGCGACCGGGCGGCGATCGGGGTGCGCGTCGAGCGTTTCGCGGGTTTGATCGGCGAGGCGGTCCTGCGCTCCGGGATCGCCGAGCCGGTGATCGGCGGCCTTGCGCGCGAGCGCCTGCTGCTGGCGCTTGCGGCGGGCGAGGACCCGCAACGCGCGCGAGGCGCGCAGCGCGGGTTCGTGCGAGCGCTGTCGGAGCTGCTCGCCGAGCTGCAGTTTCGGCGGATCGCACCCGGCAGGCTGCTGCGTGCGCTCGAGGACTGGCGCGCCGCCGACGGCCCGGACGCGGCGCCGGCCGAGCTGGGGCGTATCTACGGCGGCTATCGCGATGCGCTGCGGCGCTTGGGCCGCCTCGATGCCGAGCAGCGGGCCGTGCTGGCGCTCGATGCGCTGCGCGAGCAGCCGGCGCTGTGGGGGCGCACACCGGTCCTGCTGTACGGCTTCGACGACCTCACGACGCTGCAGCTCGACGCAGTCGAGACGCTCGGCAGCGTCGTCGACGCGCCGGTCACGCTCTCGCTGCCCTATGAGCCCGGCAGGGCGGCGTTCGGCGGACGCGCGACGACCTTCCAGGCGCTCGCGCCGCTGCTCGGCGAGCGCGGCGAGCACCACGCGCTGAAGGCTCGCGGCGACCACTACGCCCCGCATGCGCGCCGCGCGCTCAGCCACCTGGAGCGCTCGCTGTTCGAGCCCGGCGCTGCGCGTCTCGACGCCGGGTCGGCCGTGCGTCTGCTGGAAGGCGGTGGTGAGCGTGCCGAGCTCGAGCTGGTGGCGCTGGAGATCGCCTCGCTGCTGGGAGGCGGCATGGCAGCCGAGGACATCGCCGTGCTCGTACGCGGGGCCGGCACCTCGACGGAGCTGCTCGAGGACGTCCTCTCGGGCGCGGGCGTGCCCTATGCGCTGCAGCGCCGCAGGCCGATCGGGGACGCCTCGATCGGCGCGGCGCTGCTCGGGCTGCTGCGTTGCGTGCCGGCCGGCGATGGTTCAGATGAAGCCGAGCCCGGCGGGGGCGGCGAGCTCGGCGATCTGCTCGCCTGGCTGCGGGCGCCGGGCCTGCTCGAGCTGCCGGCGCTGGCCGACCGGCTCGAGCTGCGCGCTCGTCGCGCGGGGGCGCAGAGCGCGGCGCAGGGGAGGGCGCTGTGGGAGGAGCGCCACTGGCCGCTCGAGACGATCGATCGCCTGTACGAGGCGCAGGCACGCGGACCCCTGGCGCTGATCGAGCGGGCCTCGCGCGAGCTCTACTGGCTGTTCTGCGCACCGCGGCGCTCGGCAGCCGCCGTACTCGCCGCGGAGGAGCTCGACGAGGCGGGCGCGCTGGCGGCCGGGCGTCGCGCCTTCGCCGAGCTGCGCGAGCTCGCGCGGATTGCGCCGGAGCTCGCGCCGTCCGGCGCCCGCGAGCTGGCCGGCGTGCTCGAGCAGGTGAGCTTTCTCAGCGGAGAGGGTCCGGGGCCGGGCACCGTCGCCGTGCTCGACCCGCTCGCGCTGCGCGCCAGGCGCGTGCGCGCGCTGTTCGTGTGCGGGCTGCAGGAAGGTGCGTTTCCCGCGCGCTCGCGCCCGCAACCGCTGCTCTCGGAGGAGGAGCGACGGCGCCTGGCCGAAGTGTCGGGCCTGCGCCTGGGCGAGAGGGTCGATGGCTCGCAGGGAGATCAGCTCGCGTCCGAGCGCTACCTGCTCTATGCGGCCGTCTCGCGCCCGCAGGAGCTGCTCGTGCTCAGCTGGCACGCGTCCGACGACGAAGGGCAGGCGACGCCGCGCTCGCTGTTCGTGGACGACGTCTGCGACCTGTTCGAGGAGCGCCTGCTCGAGCAGCGGGCGCGCCGCGCGCTCGGCGCCGTCGACGATCGCGCCGAGGACGCTGCGGGCGATCGGCGCGCCCTCGTCGGCACGAACGGGCGGGAGTCGACCGCGGACGGCACCCGGCGCTCGGACGAGCCGTTGCGCGACGAGCTGATCTTGGCCGAGCTGGCTGCGCGACCGTGGTCGGCCTCGGCGATGGAGCGCCGGATCGCCTGTCCGGTGGCGTGGTTCGTCGATCGCCTGCTGCGGCCGGACGAATTTGAGCCGCAGCCCGAGCCGCTCGCGCGCGGTGCACTCGCGCACGCCGTGCTGAAGGACACGCTCGAGGGCTTGCGCCTGCAGACGGGCAGCGGACGGCTGCGGCCGGCGACGGTGACGCTCGCGCGCGAGCTGCTCGAGGACTCGCTGCAGTCGCGGGAGAGCGAGCATCCGCTGGCGGTCGCTCCGGAGCGGCGCGCCGCCGTTCGCCGCCGCTTGCAGGCCGATCTCGAGCGCTACCTGACGCAGGCGGCCGAGGCCGACAGTCCGCTGGAGCCGAGCGAGCTGGAGCTCGGCTTCGGCTTCGACGGCTCGGACGATCGTGGCGAGGCCAGCGCGCTGCCCGCGCTCGAGCTCGGCGGCGGCTTCACGCTGCGCGGCAGGATCGATCGCATCGACGTGGGCAGTCGCGGCGAGGCCGTCGTCTACGACTACAAGGGCAAAGATGCGCCGGCGGCGGCACGCTGGATCAGGGACGGCAAGCTGCAGGTGGCGCTCTACATGCAAGCCGCCGAGCAGCTGCTCGGCCTCGATGTGATCGGCGGGCTCTATCAGCCGCTCTCCGGCAGCGACATGCGCGCGCGAGGGGTGCTTGACGGCGACAGCGGCGTCGAGCTCGACTGCGTCTCGACCGACGTGCGCGAGCGCGCGGAGCTGGCCGAGCTGCTCGCCGAGGCGCTTGCGAAGGCGCGCGAGGTGGCCGAGCAGACGGCGAGCGGCGAGCTTCGGGCACGGCCGCAGACATGCGCCTGGCGCGGCGGCTGTCAGTACCCGACGATCTGCCGGTGCGAGCGGTGAGCGCGCGCCAGGCGCCGCAGCTGGAGACGCTCCCCGGGATGGAGCCGCCGGGCGCGCCGCCGAGCGGCGAGGGCCCGGAGCTGACGATCGAGCAGGAGCAGGCGATCGCTCGCCGCGCTGAGCCGCTGCTCGTCTCGGCCGCGGCGGGCAGCGGCAAGACCTCGGTGCTCGTCGAGCGCTTCGTGCGGGCCGTGCGCGAGGACGGCATCGCGCCGGGGAGGATCCTCGCGATCACCTTCACCGAGCGCGCAGCGGGCGAGCTGCGCGAGCGTGTCAGGGCACGGCTGCTCGGATTGGGCGAGCGCCAGGCGGCGCGCGACACAGAGGCGGCGTTCGTCGGCACCTTCCACGGCTTCTGCGCGCGGCTGCTGCGAGCCCAACCGCTGGCGGCCGGCGTGGACCCCGATTTCACCGTGCTCGAGGAGGGGCTGGCGGGGCGCCTGCGCAGGCGCGCCTTCGAGCAGGCCGTGCGCTCGTGGCTGGCCGAGGACCGCGACGAGGCGGCCGAGCTGCTCGCCGCCTACGGCGTCGATCGCGTCGGCACGATGCTCGAGCAGGTCTACCTGGAGCTGCGCAGCCGCGGTGAGCGCCTGCCGCGGCTGCCCGCCGCTGCGCTCGCCGGCGATGCTTCGGAGGAGCAGCTCGAGGCGGCCGGCGTGTGCGTGCTGCTCGGCGAGCTGCTCGAACGCTTCGGCCTCGCCTATGAGGGGCTGAAGCGGGCGCGCTCGGCCGTCGACTTCGACGACTTGGAGCTGCTCGCCCAGCGCCTGCTGCTCGAGCGCGAGGCCGTGCGCGTGGCCTGGGCGGAGCGCTTCGAGCTGTTGATGGTCGACGAGTTTCAGGACACGAACCCGCGCCAGCTCGCGATCCTGCGCGCGCTCGATCGCGAGAACCTGTTCACGGTCGGCGACGAGCTGCAGTCGATCTACGGCTTCCGGCACGCCGACGTGAGCCTCTTTCGCGAACGGCGCGATCAGCTGCAGGAGCGCGGCGGTAGCCTGCCGCTGACTTACAACTTCCGCAGTCGTGCCGAGCTGCTGGACGTCGTCAACGCCGTCTTCGCCGAGCGATTCCCGAGCATGCCGATGCTGATGGCAGGTCGCGCGGACGCGAGCGAGCACGAGCCGCACCCGGCCGTCGAGCTGCTGCTGACCGACGTCGATGGGTGGGAGGAGCGCGAGGCGCTGGCCGAACGGGTCGCGGCCGGATTGCCGCCGGCCCAGGCTTGGCGCCAGGCCGAGGCACGCCTGCTGGCCCAGCGCGCCGGCGAGCTCGTCCGCAGCGGGCGCGCCCGGGCGGGCGAGATCGTCGTGCTGCTGCGCGCTTCCGGCGACCTGGAGGTGTTCGAGCGTGCGCTTCAGCTCGTCGGTCTGCGCACGCTCGCAGCCGTCGGCGCGTTCTGGGGGCATCAGCAGATCGGCGATCTGGTCGCCTACCTGCGTGCGCTCGCCAACCCGCTGGACGAGGAAGCGCTCTACGGCGTGCTCGCCTCTCCGCTCGGCGGGTGCTCGCGCGATTGCCTGGCATTGCTCTCGCGGTCTGCCCAGAGAAGCCGGGACGGCGTGTGGGAGACCGCGAGACGTGCCGCGGCGGCGGCCGCCGCCGCAGACGAGGCGCTTGCGAGGATCGCGCCTGAGGACCGGGCGGCGCTGGCCGCGGTCGTCGGGCTGCTCGAGCGCGAGCGCGCCGGAGCCTCACGACGGACGATCGCCGGACTGTTCGAGCGCGCGATCGACGCGAGCGGCTATCGCGCGCACGTCCTCGGCCTGGATTGGGGCGAGCGCCGCCTGGCGAACGTGCACAAGCTGCTGCGGCTCGCACGCGAGTTCGAGGCGAGCGAAGGCCGTGACGTGCGCGGGTTCCTCGACCACGTCGAGTACCTGCAGGATGCCGCGAGGATCGAGCCGGACGCCCCCGTGGAGGGGACCGAGCCCGATGCCGTACGGCTGATGACCGTGCACGCGGCGAAGGGTCTCGAGTTCCCCGTCGTGTGCGTGGCCGATCTGGGGCGCCAGCCCAATGCGCGCATGCCCGACCTGCTCGTGGACGGCACGTGCGTCGGCCTGCGCCTGATGCGCCTGGACGGCGGCAGCTCGAGCCCGATGCTGGCCTACGAGGAGCTGTGCGCCGAGCGCCGCCGGCGCGAAGCCGAAGAGGAGGACCGGATCCTCTACGTGGCGATGACGCGTGCGCGCGAGCTGCTCGTGCTGAGCGCCTCGGTCAGCTTCGCGCGATGGCCGCGCCAGGGGCCGGGCGCCACGTCGATCTCCTGGCTCGGCCCGGCGATCTCCGAGCAGCTGCCGCAGATGCTGGCCGAGGGCGAGGCAGCGCCGGTGGAGCTCGCGGTTGGCCCGGCCGGCACAGCGCGTGTCGGGCTGCTGCTGAACGCGGCGGGCGCGCCCGCACTCGAGGACCTGCCGACGGGCGAGATGACGCGAGAGTCGGCTGACGGCGAAGAGGCGCGCGCCGGGCAGCCCCGCGGGGGGCGGACGGTGCAGCTGGGCGTGGGCGCTGTCGCCGAGCGCGGCCCGGCGGCGAGCTCAGCCGTGGAGCCGGCGCGGATCTCGACGCTCAGCTACAGCTCGCTGACCGAGCTCGAGCGCTGCGGCTATCGCTACTACCTCGAACGCGTGCTCGGGATCGGCGAGGATCGCGCGGCGGCGCGCGGCCGCGAGGGCGAGCAGGGGCTCGAGGCGCGCGCCCGCGGAACGCTCGTGCACCGGCTGATGGAGCTGCTCGACTTCGCCCACCCGCACCCGCCCTCGTCCGCCGAGGTGGGCGAGCGAGCGCGCGAGCTCGGTCTGCGCGTGGCTGCGAGCGAGCGCGAGGAGCTCGCCCGGCTGATCGCCTCCAGCTGCGACTCGCGCTTGGCGGCGCGGATCGCCGCTGCGAGGGATGTGCGGCGCGAGCACCCGTTCGCCTTCTCGCTGGGCGCGGACGAGCCGCTGATCAGCGGCGTGATCGATCTGCTCGCGCTCGAGGCGGATGGCACAAGCCTCGTGGTCGACTACAAGAGCGATCGCGTCGAGGCGACCGTGGATCTGGAGCAGCTGGTCGAGCGCGAGTACGGCGTGCAGAGGCTGCTCTACGCGCTCGCCGTGCTGCGCGACGGCGCGCCGGCGGTGGAGATCGTCCACTGGTTTCTGGAGCGCGGCGAATGGGTGGTTGCTCGCTTCCTCGCGGCCGATCGCCTGGTGCTCGAGGAGCAGCTCTCGCAACGGGTCGCGCGTACGCGCGAGCAACCGTTCGCGGTCAGCCCCCATCCCCATCGAGGGCTCTGTCTCACCTGCCCCGGCAGGGCCGGACTGTGCTCCTGGAGCGAGGCCGAGACGCTCCGCGAGCACCCCTGAATCGCTCGTTTACAAGGCCCGGCGCGCTGCTACGCTTTCTGGCTCAGCCTCAGGTGCCCGCCTGCCCGCGCCACGGGGGATGCACCGCCCCAAGGGAGCACTTCCATGAATCCGCACATCAAGCAGCCTCCACAGGCGGTCGGACTGTACGACCCCACCTATGAGCACGACGCGTGCGGCGTCGGCATGGTGGCACGGCTCGACAACGAGCCGACGCACGAGGTCATCACGCGTGCCGTGACGGCGCTCGAGAACCTCGAGCATCGCGGCGCCAACGGCGCCGACCCGCTGACCGGCGACGGCGCAGGGATCCTGATGCAGATGCCCGACGAGCTGCTGCGCGGCGTCGTGGACTTCGAGCTGCCGCCGTCCGGGCAGTACGGGGTGCTGATGTGCTTCCTGCCGACCGACGACGAGGCACGTGCGAGCATCGAGCAGCTGCTCGAGCGAACGGTGCAGGCGGAGGGGCAGCGCCTCTTGGGCTGGCGCGACGTTCCCGTCGACCCGAGCCACGCGGGCGAGGTCGCCGGCGCCTGCCGCCCGGTGATCCGCCAGCTGTTCGTCGGCGCCGGCCCCGAGCAGGAGGCCGACCAGGATTCCTTCGAGCGCAAGCTCTACGTGATCCGCCGCGTCTGCGAGCTGAGCACGGAGACGCCCGGCCTCTACATCGCCTCGAGCTCCTCGCGCACGATCAACTACAAGGGCATGCTGATCAGCTTCCAGCTGGCGGCCTTCTACCCCGACCTGAAGGACGAGCGCTGCAAGAGCGCACTCGCGCTCGTGCACTCGCGCTTCTCGACGAACACGTTCCCGAGCTGGGAGCTCGCCCACCCCTACCGCGTGATCTGCCACAACGGCGAGATCAACACGGTGCGCGGCAACGTCAACTGGATGCGCGCACGCGAGAGCGAGCTGCGCAGCGAGCTGTTCGGCGAGGACCTGCCGAAGATCCTGCCGGTCGTCAGCGCGGGCAACTCGGACTCGGCGACGTTCGACAACGTGCTCGAGCTCTTGATGCTCGGCGGCCGCTCGCTGCCGCACGCGGCGATGATGATGATCCCGGAGGCCTACCGCGACCGCGAGGACCTGCCCGAGGACCTGAAGGGCTTCTACGCCTACCACGCATGCCTGATGGAGCCGTGGGACGGCCCCGCCTCGGTCGCCTTCACCGACGGGCGCGTGGTCGGCGCCACGCTCGACCGCAACGGCCTGCGCCCGGGCCGCTGGGTCGAGACGACCGACGGGCACGTCGTGCTCGGCTCGGAGATCGGGCTGCTCGACATCCCGCCCGCGCAGATCCGCCGGCTCGGGCGCCTGCAGCCGGGCAAGCTGTTCCTCGTCGACCTCGAGCGCGGGCGCATCGTCGAGGACGAGGAGGTCAAGCGCGAGGTCTCCACGCGCAAGCCCTACCGCGAGTGGTACGCGCGCAATGCCGTGCCGTTCTCCGAGCTCGAGCCCTCTGACCAGGTGACGATCTCAGACCAGCCGCTGCGCACGCGTCAGCGTGCGTTCGGCTTCACCCAGGAGGACCTACGCGTGCTGTTGACGCCGATGGCGCGCGACGGCGCCGAGCCGGTCGGCTCGATGGGGAACGATCTCTCTCTGGCCGTGCTCTCCGAGCAGGCGCCGCCGCTGTTCTCCTACTTCAAGCAGCTGTTCGCGCAGGTGACCAACCCGCCGATCGACCCGATCCGCGAGGAAATCGTGATGAGCCTGGCGACGACGCTCGGCTCGGAGAAAAACCTCTTCGCGGAGACGCCCGAGCACGCACACAAGCTCGTGCTCGAACAGCCGATCCTGCTCAACCGCGAGCTCGAGACGCTCAGGCACGTCGACCACGACGTGTTCGCCGCGCGCACGATCAACACGACGTGGTCGCTCGAGACGGGCGCCGCGGGCATGGCCGAGGCGCTCGAGCGGATCTGCCGGGAAGCCTCGGAGGCGATCGAGGAACGCGTCAACATCATCGTGCTCTCCGACCGCCTCGTCGGCCCGCGCCGCGTTCCTGTGCCCTCGCTGTTGGCGGTCGCCGCCGTGCACCACCACCTCGTGCGCGAAGGCACGCGCCTGCGCGCCGGAATCATCCTCGAGTCGGGCGAGCCGCGCGAGGTGCACCACTTCGCCACGCTGATCGGCTACGGGGCGGTCGCGATCAACCCGTACCTGATGCTCGAGACGCTCGACGACATGGTGCTCAACCAGAAAGCGATCGACGTGGGCGCGGTCGAGGCCGCCGAGAACGTCGTCAAAGCGCTCGGCAAAGCGCTCTTGAAGACGATCTCCAAGATGGGCATCTCGACGATCCAGTCCTACTGCGGCGCGCAGATCTTCGAGGCCGTCGGGCTCGAGCCCGAGGTGATCGAGCGGTTCTTCACGGGCACCGCGTCGCGAATCGGCGGCGTCGGGCTCGACGTGCTGGCGACCGAGGCGATCGAGCGCCACGCGCGCGCCTACCCGGTGCCGCAGGACGAGCTGCTGCCGGTCGGCGGCGTCTACGCTTGGCGCCGCGACGGAGAGCACCATCAGTGGAACCCCGAGACGATCGCGCTCGTGCAGCACGCGGTGCGCGCCGCCAACGGCAACGTCGGCGCCGCGCTGCGCGGTGACGCCGAGGCCTACGACGAGGTGCGCGGCAGCGCCGCCTTCGAGAAGTACCGCGAGTACGCAGCGATGATCAACGAGGACGCCTCGCGCAAGGCCACGCTCAGGGGGCTCTTGAGGATCGGCCCCTCCGGCGCGGACGCTCGCGAGCCGATCGCGCTCGAGCAGGTCGAGCCGGCCAGCGAGATCGTCAAGCGCTTCTGCACCGGCGCGATGAGCCTCGGCTCGATCTCGCGCGAGTCGCACGAGACGCTCGCGATCGCGATGAACCGCCTCGGCGGCCGCTCGAACACGGGCGAGGGTGGGGAGGACCCGTCGCGCTTCACGCCCGACGCCAACGGCGACCGGCGGCGTTCGGCGATCAAGCAGGTCGCCTCGGGCCGCTTCGGCGTGACGATCCACTACCTCGTAAACGCCGACGAGCTGCAGATCAAGATGGCCCAAGGCGCCAAGCCCGGCGAGGGCGGCCAGCTGCCGGGGCACAAGGTCGACTCCTACATCGGCGCGATCCGCCACACGACGCCCGGCGTCGGCCTGATCTCGCCCCCTCCGCATCACGACATCTACTCGATCGAGGACCTCAAGCAGCTGATCTACGATCTGCGCTGCGCCAATCCCGAGGCCGAGGTCTCGGTCAAGCTCGTCTCCGAGGTCGGCGTCGGCACGGTGGCGGCGGGCGTGTCCAAGGCGAACGCCGACCGCGTGCTGATCGCCGGTCACGACGGAGGCACCGGCGCCTCGCCGCTGTCCTCGATCCAGTCGGCCGGGATCCCCTGGGAGATCGGCCTGGCCGAGACGCAGCAGACGCTGCTGCTCAACGACCTGCGCTCGCGCATCAAGGTTCAGACCGACGGGCAGCTGAAGACCGGGCGCGACGTCGTGATCGCGGCGATGCTTGGTGCCGACGAGATGGGCTTCTCGACGGCGCCGCTGATCGCGACCGGCTGCATCATGATGCGCGCCTGCCACCTGAACACGTGCCCGGTCGGCATCGCCACGCAGGACCCCGAGCTGCGCAAGCGCTTCAAGGGGACGCCCGAGCACGTCGTCAACTTCTTCTTCTTCGTGGCCGAGGAAGTGCGCGAGATCCTCGCCTCGCTCGGCCTGCGCTCGCTGGATCAGGCGATCGGTCGCGTCGACCTGCTCTCCGTGCGCGAGGCGATCGACCACTGGAAGGCGCGCGGCGTGGACCTCACGCACATCCTCAAGCACATCGAGCTGCCCGACGGCACTGCTCGCCACCGCGTTGAACCGCCGCCGGCGGTGCTCGAGGACGCTCTGGACTGGGAGCTCGTGGAGCGCGCCGAGGCGGTGATCGCCGCCCCTGCCGACCCGGCGCTCGACGGTCGCCCGCGGATCGCGGGCGAGCGGCTAGGGATCGAGCTGCCGATCCGCAACCGCAACCGCTGCGTCGGCGGCATCCTCTCGAGCCGGATCGCGCGCGAGCGGGGCGCCGACGGACTGCCGGAGGGCTCGATCGTGGTCGACTTCGAGGGGTCCGCCGGGCAGAGCTTCGGCGGCTGGCTGGCGCCCGGTGTGACATTCACGCTGCACGGCGACGCCAACGACTACGCCGGCAAGGGCCTGTCGGGCGGCACCGTCGCCGTGCGCCCGCGCGAGGGCATGGACGAGCTGTTCGTCGCCGAGCAGAACGTGATCGTCGGCAACACGGTGCTCTACGGAGCCACGCGCGGCCGCGCCTTCTTCCGCGGGCTCGCCGGCGAGCGCTTCGCCGTGCGCAACTCGGGCGCGAGCGCGGTGGTCGAGGGCGTCGGCGATCACTGCTGCGAGTACATGACCGGCGGTCGCGTCGTCGTGCTCGGTCCGACCGGGCGCAACTTCGCGGCGGGGATGAGCGGCGGCGTCGCCTACGTGCTCGACGAGCGCGGCGACTTCGCCGAGCGCTGCAACATGGGCATGGTCGGCTTCGAAGCGCCTTCGGCGGAGGATGCGAGCGAGCTGCGCGAGCTGATCGAGGAGCACTCCCGGCGCACCGGCTCGCCGGTCGCGGCACGCGTGCTCGGCGCGTTCGAGGAGCTTCTCTCCAGGGGCGCGTTCGTCAAGGTGATGCCGCACGACTACAAGCGCGTGCTCGCCGAACGTGCGCAGGAGCAGTTGGCGGTGCCCGCCTGATGGGCAAGCTCGGCGGCTTTCTGCAGATCGAGCGTCACGGAGTTCCCTACCGGGATCCGGCCGAGCGCGCGCGCGACTACAAGGAGTTCCTGATCACGCGCCCCGAGGGGGAGCTGCGCGACCAGGGCGCGCGCTGCATGGACTGCGGCGTGCCCTTCTGCCACAACGGCTGCCCGCTCGGGAACCTGATCCCGGACTGGAACGATCTCGTCTACCACGATCGCTGGCGCGACGCGATCGCCCAGCTGCATGCGACGAACAACTTCCCCGAGTTCACGGGGCGGCTGTGCCCGGCGCCGTGCGAGGCAGCGTGCGTGCTCGAGATCCGCGAGGGCGACGCGGTCACGATCAAACAGATCGAGAACTCGATCATCAACCGTGCCTGGGAGGAGGGCTGGGTCGTGCCCGTGCCCCCGCGCAAGGAGACCGGGCAGGCGGTCGCAGTCGTCGGCTCGGGGCCTGCCGGGATGGCGGCGGCCCAGCAGCTGCGCCGTGCCGGGCACCGCGTGACGCTGTTCGAGCGCGACGAGTCGATCGGCGGCCTGGTGCGCTTCGGCGTGCCCGACTTCAAGATCGAGAAGACGGTCGTGCAGCGCCGCGTCGAGCAGATGGCTGCCGAGGGCGTGGAGCTTCGCTGCGGGGTCGACGTCGGGCGCGACGTGACCGTGCAGGAGCTGCGCGGCAACTACGACGCGGTCGTGCTGGCGACGGGCTCGCGGGTGCCGCGCGACCTGCCGGTGCCGGGTCGCGAGCTCGACGGAGTGCACTTCGCGATGGACTACCTCTACCAGCGCAACCGCTGGGTGGCGCGCGAGTTCGGCCCGGAGCCGACGGCCGAGCAGCCGGCGGTCGAGCACGCGATCACCGCCAAGGACCGCGACGTGGTCGTGATCGGCGGCGGCGACACGGGCGCCGACTGCGTCGGCAACGCCCTGCGCGAGGGCGCGCGCTCGATCACCCAGCTCGAGCTCTTGCCGGAGCCGCCACCGAAGCGTCCCGACGAGCGCACCCCGTGGCCGGAGTGGCCCCAGAAGTACCGCATGAGCTACGCGATGGAGGAGGCCAAGGAGGCGCAGCTCGGCGAGCAGGACTACTCGATCGTGACGACGCGCTTCTCCGACGACGGGCGGGGCGGCGTCGCGGCGCTGCACGTCGCGCAGGCCGAGCCGGCGCCGCCGTTCGGGCCCGTGCCGGGCACCGAGCGAGAGCTGAAGGCGCAGCTCGTGCTGCTGGCGATGGGCTTCCTGCATCCGGAGCCGGCACTGCTGGAGGGACTCGGCGTGGAGAAGGATCCGCGCGGCAACGTGAAGACGGCGACGCCGTACACGAGCTCCGTGGAGGGGGTGTTCGCGGCCGGCGACGCACGCCGCGGGCAGTCGCTGATCGTCTGGGCGATCAACGAGGGGCGTCAGTGCGCGCGGATGGTCGACCGCTATCTCGCGGCGCGCCGCAACGGCGGCGGCGAGCCGGTGCCGTCAGGACGGGACGAGGGGATCGCCGGGCACGAAGACGCCGACACGGGGCCCGAGGGGCCGCCGCGGCACGTCGGCCCGGGCATCCCGGCAAAGGACTAGTGGCACTCCCGCGGGCCTGCATAATCGGCGCCGGCTCCTCCGGCATCGCCGCGGCCAAGGCGCTGCACGAGCGAGGCATCGCGTTCGACTGCATCGAGAAGTCCGATTGCGTAGGCGGCAACTGGGTGTTCGGCAACAAGAACGGGATGTCGGCGGCCTACCGCGACCTGTTCATCAACACCTCGCGCCAGCGGATGGCCTACGCGGACTTCCCGATGCCCGAGTCCTATCCGGACTTCCCCCACCACACGCACATCGCGGCGTACTTCAACGACTACGTCGACCACTTCGGCTTCCGCGATCGGATCATCTTCGAGACCGGCGTCGAGCACGCCGCGCGCGACGAGCACGGCGTTTGGCAGGTGCGGCTCGACACCGGCGAGACGCGCAGCTACGACGCGCTGCTCGTCGCCAACGGTCATCACTGGAAGCCGCGCTGGCCTGAACCGGCGTTCCCCGGCAGCGACACTTTCGCCGGCGAGCAGCTGCACGCGCATTCCTACGTCGACAACTCGATCTTCGAGGGCAAGCGCGTGGTGATCCTCGGCATGGGCAACTCGGCGATGGACATCGCCGTGGAGTCCTCCTACGTGGCCGAGCGGACCTACCTGGCAGCCCGCTCGGGCGTCTGGATCCTGCCGAAGTACGTCTTCGGCAAACCGGTCGACCAGATGCGCAACGACCCGCGCGTCCCGTTCGCGATCCGCCAGCGGATGATCCAGCAGCTGGTCAAGAGCTACGCCGGGCCGCCCGAGCGCTACGGGCTGCCCAAGCCCACCCACCGCTTCGGCGAGGCGCACCCGACGGTGTCCGGGCGAATCCTCGACCGCATCCAGCACGGCACGATCACGCCGAAGCCGAACATCGAGGTGCTGGAGGGCGCGCAGGCGCGCTTCACCGACGGCACCGTCATCGACGCCGACGTGGTCGTCTACTGCACGGGCTACCAGATCTCCTTCCCGTTCTTCGACGAGGACTTCATCTCGGCTCCGGACAACCACATCGAGCTGTACCGGCGCGTCTTCCATCCCGATATCCCCAACGTCTTCTTCATCGGGCTGCTCCAGCCGCTCGGTGCGATCATGCCAATCGCCGAGGCCCAGGGGGCGTGGGTCGGGGACTACCTGCGCGGCGATTACCGGCTGCCGTCGGATGCGGAGCTGCGCGCCGACATCGCCGCCGACCAAGCGGCCATGCGCAAGCGCTACGTCGCCTCCAAGCGCCACACGATCCAGGTCGATTTCGACGACTACATGTACGCGCTCGAGAAAGAGCGCGCCGCCGGCGCCGAGCGCGCGCGCCAAAACGGCTTTCAGCCACCGGTCGAGTGCCTACCTTCTGCCGTCACGGCCGCTTCCTAGAGCGCTGCCCGATCTGCAGTAAGACGCTGCCCGGCGCCACGCCGGCGGGCAGATCCTCGGGCGCCGGCGCGAAACGGCGCTCGTCCTCGTCCCCCGCCGGCGCACGCGCCGGCGGCGCGGGCCGTGCGCGGCGAGGCGGCCAGCATGCCGGCAGCCTGCATGTCAGGCGCCAGCAGCGGGCCGTCGAGGATGGCTACGGCAGCCCGCTGCTGCCAGGTCTGCGCGCCTCGGCGGACGCCGCGCGGCTGGCCGATGAGCTCGCTTTCTCCCAGGGGCGGCTGGAGGCCCTCGCGGGCGCGGAGGGCGCGGCGACGCCACCCGATCTGTACCGCCAGGTGCGCTCGCTCGCGGCCGGCGGCGAGCTCGAGCACGCCAGCTGGATCTGCTTCGTGATCGCGTACCTGTGCCCGCTCGAGGGCCCCGAGCCGTTCGCCGGCATCGAGCTGGCGCTGGCCCCCGGCCCCGGCGAGCTGCCGGATCTCTCCGAAGTTCCGCTGGGTCCGCGCAGCTCCTACGATCCGGCGCGCGGCACGGCGACCGTGCAGGCCTACCGGGCCTGGTATGGGCAGGCGGGCTCTCAGGCGGCGGCGTTCGCCGGGGACCCCGACTGGAGCCCGGTGCGCCGCTTCGAGCGGCTGTTCGAGCGCCTCGCGCTCCCCGGGCTGAAGCGCGCGGCACGCTATGAGCTGCTCGTGTTGCTCGGCACGCTGGGACTGTTCGAGCTCGAGGCCGACTCGCTGCATCTCTCGGCCGCACGCGCGGGCGGCCAGGAGGACGCCACGATGCTCGCCGCCAAGCGAATCTTCGCGATCGGCGATCCCCTGCTGCTCGAGCGCCGGGCACGGGCACTGGCCGAAGCCGTCGCGCTGCCCGTGGCTGCGCTCGAGCTGGCGCTGGCCAACTGGCAGACGGAGGAGCGTGCGACGCTCGGCTTCCCGCCCGAGGCGGCCGACGACGAAACGCTGCAGGTTGCGCGCGAGGCGCTTGGGCTCTGAGCCGGCACTCCGCCGTTCGGGACGCACGAAAGTGCCGTCCACACCGCTCCCTACAGTCCACCGCAGTCACCTGTTTCCCACCTCCGCGGGAGTCAAGATGCCACTCTGCTTCATCGAGCCTCAGGACGCCATACGAGTCATCGCCGAGTCCGTCGGGCGCGAGGCGCGCCGTCAGCTCGTCAGCGAGGTCGTGCGCGCGTGGGTCGATGACATACCCGAGCCGGAGCTGTCGGTCCACTACGCGAAGGCGATCGCCGATCTCGACGAGGACGACCTGCACCTGCTCGCGGCATGGCACGCCTCGCTCGAGGTCGGCCAGCCGATACCGAACACGGACTTCCTCGTCGGCGTCTTTCCGAGCCTCGGCGACAATCGCCGCGAGGCGCTGAAGATCGCGGCGGGCTTCCGCGGCGAGGAAGCGTTCCAGGCCGGCGTCTCCGAGGAGCAGGCGCTCGAAACCGTGCTTCCGCGCCTCTCGCGCGACCGCGCGGTCGAGCTGGCCAACGAGTGCATCCAGCTGTACATGTGGGACAGGCTGGGCAGCGACAACTAGCGCGCCGCTAGACTCGGAGCATGTCCGAGGACACAACCGCCGAGCAGCCGCTCGTCCCTGACGTTGCGGCGGCAGCACAGGACGCTCCCGCTGCGACGGGCGCAGCCCCCACGCCCGACGAGGTGATGGACGCGCTGTCGAATGTGATCGACCCGGAGCTCGGCCTCGACTTCGTCGAGCTCGGCCTGATCTACGGCGTGGAGGTGCAGGACGGCAACGTCCACGTCACGTTCACGCTGACGACGCCCGGCTGTCCGATCGGCCCGCAGGTGACAGAACAGATCGAGGAGTTCGTCGGCGAACTGGACGGCGTCAAGTCGATCGACTCCGAGATGGTCTTCGTGCCGCCGTGGTCGCCGGAGAAGATGAGCGAGGACGCCAAGTTCGCACTCGGCTACTGACGCTCGGGCTGCCGGACTACCACAGCGTGCTGATCTCGACGTTCGTCGCGCCTTGGAAGATCGCCGAGAAGCTCAGCGCCGAGCGTTCGAACGGCCCTTCGCCGACCTGCGTCGTGAGGACGTGTTCTTCTCCGCCGAGGAAGTGCGTCGGCTGCTGGGAACCGGTCTTGCCGATCACAAATTTCAGCGGCGGCTTTTTCGTAGACGAGTTGGTCTTCGCTTCGCCGATGACCGAGCCACGCACGGTCACGGGCGTCCCGCCGCAGGAAAACGTCGCGAACACTTCACCCGATTCAGGTTTGAGCAGGAGACCGACCTTGTCCTTCAGCGGGCCCAGAGCGCTTTTCGAGGTCAGCGCGATTTCACCGGCGAGGGAGCTCGTGGCGACTTCGCCGGCTTCGGCCCCTGCGCTCTGACACGTTCCAGCTTCGCCGAGATGGCAGCCGGTGAACGTGAGGACCACTTCCCCGATCGTTTTGTTCCCGGTGTGCTCACCGACGGGAACCTCTTTCTCGTTCGTGCAGGCGATGACCTGGCCGCCGCCTATGTGCAGCTGGACTTCGGTTTTTGGCTTCATTTCGATTTTCAGGCGGGTATAGAAAAGCGGGATAGCCGACCCGAACGCCGGGTACCACTCGTAGTTCTGGCTACCTCCGCTTTTCGTGCAGCCCCTGTTTTCGAAGTGTCCGGTGCCGTTGCCAATGAAAACGCAATGACCGAATTCGGGCGGGCTCTCAGCCGGAAACGTCTCAAATTTCTGATCGCCGGACTGAGCGGTCCCGCTTTCGGTCGTCGCGACGAGACGGAAGTGGTAGACGGTCGCTTCTGCCAGTCCTTCGATTCTTGCCGTGACTTTGACCGGGGTCGCCCCGCCGCCCGGCGCGGGCGAGCAAGGAGCGCTCGCACCGTATTCGGTGGTGGTGCCGTAGTCGAAATGACAGTCGCTGACCGTTTCGCCGGTCGGGTTGACGTCTTCCCTCAGTGTCGCCGCCGTCTGCGTGACCTGCCCGGCGGGACTGGCGTCGACTTGCGCGAGCGCGAAGGCCGAGGAGGCGGCCACGAGCGAGGCGAGGAGCGCGAGGGTCCCCACTATCGACACGACGAAGGCGCGGGACCTCGCCCGCGCAGCGCTTCGGACAGCGACGTACATACCTATCCCCCTCTTCGCGACCGGTCCGTCAGCTTCGGCACCGCGCCGACGCTTGGACTCGGCGCCGGTGGACCCTACCAGAACAGGCGAGTCTCGTGAAGTCAGGTAGTCGGTCGGTTCTGAACTGGCCGACTCCGGGAAGCCACGACACGGGGAGGGCGCGCTGCTTGACTCACCCTGGGCGAGCGTCAGCGGTTCGCTGCAGCAGAAGCGCATGGCATGACAACAACCCGACGCGCCACGACCGGCAGGCGCGGGCAACCCCCAGCGATACGCCGACGCCTAGCGGGTGGCCTTCTTGACGGCGCTGCGAGCTTTGCCGACCGCGTTCTTGGCCTTCCCCGCGATCTCCTCACCGGCGCCACGGGACTCGGTCCCGGGACGTCCCGCACCGCTGCCCGCATCTCGCTTGACTCTCCCTTTGATCTGTTTCGCCTTGCCCTCTAGTCGCTGTGTGCGATCGCCCATGTCTGTCTCCTTGCTGATCGAGTGGTCTACGGGTTAGTTGAGGCCTAGTCGCGATCTATCGCCAGCGCTTCCTCCTGGCCGTCGTCGCTGAGGTCGGGATCGACCTGCCGAGCCTCGTCGTGACGGCTTCGGGCCTCCTCGGAGTGGCGCTCGGCCGCGATGCTCTCGCGCTCGGCCAGCGCGCGGTCCTTGCGGGCCTTCGCCGCGAGCTCTTCGGCTTCGGCCTCCGACCGGCGGGCCTGCGCGGCCTGCTCATCTGCCGCTGCGCGCGAACCTTCGGCATCGATCGTGCGGTGCCTGGCCTGCTCGCGCAGCTCACGTGCCTCGTTGCGGCGCGCGTCCCGCCGTCGCGCAGCGGCCGCCCGGGCGGCCAAGCCGGCCAAGACCAGCACTACCACGACGACAACGACTATCGCGATGATCGCTCCCGTACTCATATCTCTCCTTCCCCGCCGACACTGGCGTCGGCTCAGTCCTCACTGGCTGTCCAGACCCGTCTGGCCGGTAGGCGCAACTCGCGCGCCGGCACAAGCCTCTACGGGTCTTCCGCTTTGGCTACCCGACTCGTGCCTGCGCTAACCGCCAGTCAGCGGATCGAAACGATCCGTAATGAGAAAACTGACACCCCAGGTTGGGCGACCTTGGCGGTGGGTAGGGGGAGGGCCGGTACTCAACGGCCAGGAGAGGTTCAGGTGGGACGTTCTGCTGACGGGCGGTGGCTTCGGTTATCGCCGCGGCGGGCGCATTTAGCCGGCCGACGTCGCCGGCGAATGTCTCTCATCGGCGAACGCCTGTCATGCCGATGTAGCGGAGACTCTTGGATGCGCGCTTGAGCGACGACGCCCGGGCCCGCGGGTTTGACGTTGCCCGCTCGGCCGCCGGGCGAGACTCAGGCGGGGGCGGCGACCGATTCGCGCGCGAGCGAAACGAGCGTCGCCAGTTCTTGGGCGATGTTGTCGCTGATCGCGTCGATGTCGGGCAGCGCGTCGAAGTCGCCGAGCAGACCGAAGTTCATCTGCCCGTTGTAGGACATGATCCCGATCGCGAGGGCATGGTTTTCGGGCAGGAAGGCCACCGGGTAGGCCTCGAGCATCTCGCGCCCGAGCACGTAGAGCGGGAACTGCGGCCCGGGCACGTTGGTCACGATCAGGTTGAACAGGCGCGTGGAGAAGTTCAGCCGCGAGGCCTGCGCGAGGATCGTGGGCGGCGCGAAGCTCTGCGCGCCCGCGATCACCTCGGCGCCGAGCGCCTGCTTGGACTCCTTCAGGCCGTCCATCGCATGCGAGACGAAGCGCAGCCGCTGCACGGGGTCTGAGATGTACACGGGCAGCGGTCCGCGCATCACGACGATGCGGTTGCCGCCCTGTCCGTGCTCGTCCTCGACGCGGACCGATACGGGCACGAGAGCGCGCATCTCCACGCCCGCCGTGCTGCGCCCGCGCGAGATCAGGAAGGTGCGCAACGCACCGGTCACGACGGCCAGCACGACATCGTTGACGGTGCCGCCGAAGGCGTTCTTCACGGTCTTGAAGTCATCGAGCTGGGAGCCGATGCCGATGAAGCGCCGGTGCGGACCGATCGGCACGTTCAGCGGCGTTTCCGGCGCGGGGTTGAGGCCGGCCCAGACGATCTCGCCGACTCCCTCGGCCGCCTCGCGGGCACGCATGAGCGCACGCTCGGGATGCGTCAGCGCGTCGAGCGCACCCTCGGCCAGCTCGAGCCCCGCCTTCACGGCGCCGCGCAGCCCGGCCGCAACGAGCTCCGCCGAGTTCGGTTCGCGGTGAGGCTGCCACGCCTTGCCGGAATGTTTGATCGGCGGCGCGTCGGGAGAGAGGTCGAACAGCACGGTCGCGAGATCGACGCCGGCGATGCCGTCGATCAGCGAGTGGTGCGTCTTCGTAATCAGCGCGAAGCGGTCGTCCTCGAGTCCCTCGATCAGCCACATCTCCCACAGCGGCTTGGAGCGGTCGAGCTGCTGGGAGAAGATCCTCGCCGTCAGCCCGCACAGCTGCTCCCAGCCTCCCGGGCTCGGCAGTGCGGTGTGCCTGATGTGGTACTCGAGATTGAAGCTGGGGTCGTCGACCCACACCGGCCGGCCGCTGTCGAGCGCCGTCGAGGCGAGCTTGTGGCGGTAGCGTGGGACCAGGTGCAGGCGCCGGCGGATCTGCTCGAGGAACTCCTCCATGCTCGGCGGCGGGCCTTCGACGATCGTCAATCCGCCGATGTGCATGTGCGAGTGCTGCCCCTCCTGATGTAGGAAGGAGGCGTCTACCGGTGTCAACCTGTCGAGGTGGCGCTGGGGCACGAGCGCTTAGCGTACCTGGGTGGGCCCTACAATGGCAATCGTGTCGAACACTGTTGAGAAACTGCTGCTCGCGGCGCCTCGCGGCTACTGCGCAGGCGTGGACAGAGCCGTGCAGACGGTCGAACGTGCGCTCGAGATACACGGCGCGCCGGTCTACGTGCGCAAGGAGATCGTGCACAACAAGCACGTCGTCGAGCAGCTGCGAGAGCGGGGCGCGATCTTCGTCGAGGAGGAGACCGAGGTGCCCGAGGGCGCCGTCTGCGTGTTCTCCGCCCACGGCGTCGCGCCGAGCGTGCGCGCAGGAGCCGAGGCCCGCAGCCTGCGCACGATCGACGCCACCTGCCCGCTCGTGACCAAGGTCCATCGCGAGGCCGTGCGCTTTGCCGAGCAGGGCTACACGATCGTGCTCGTCGGCCACGACGGTCACGAGGAGGTCGAAGGGACGATGGGGGAGGCGCCCGAGCGGATCGTGCTCGTGCAGGACGAGCAGGACGTCGAGACGCTCGAGATCGAGGATCCCGAGCGCGTCGCCTACATCACGCAGACGACGCTCGCCGTGGATGAAACGACCGCGATCCTCGCCCGCCTGCGCGAACGCTTTCCGAAGATCGTCGGCCCGCGCACGGATGACATCTGCTACGCCACGACCAACCGCCAGGCGGCCGTCAAGCAGATGGCCGAGCACTGCGACCTGCTGCTCGTGATCGGCTCGCGCAACTCCTCCAACTCGGTACGGCTCGTCGAGGTCGCGCGCGAGTGCGGCACCGACTCGCACCTGATCGACCGGGCCGAGGAGGTACGCGAGGAGTGGCTCGACGGCACGCGCGTCGTCGGCATCTCCTCCGGCGCGAGCGCGCCCGAGAACCTCGTTCAGGACCTCGTCCAGCTGTTCCGCGATCGCGGCGTGAGCGACAGCGAGATATCCGAGTTCCACGTGATCAAGGAGGACGTCCGCTTCATGCTGCCGAAGACGATCCGCGAAGCCGCGAGCGTCGGCGAGGCCCGCTGAGCGTCGCCCGCGGTCGGCGCCGTGCGCGCTCGGCAGGAGCGCTCGCAGGCCGTCTCCCAGTTCGCCCGGCGCGGACGATCTGATGCGCACACTGGTTCTCTCCGACCTGCACCTGGGCAGCGCGTCGCGCGCGGATCTGCTGCGCCGCGAGGAGCTGCGTGCGCCGCTGCTCGAGCTCGCCTCGCAGGTCGACCGCGTCGTGCTGCTTGGCGACGTGCTCGAGCTGCGCCACGGGCCGCCGCGCGAAGCGCTCGCGGTCGCGCGACCCTTCTTCGAGGAGCTGGGGCAGGCGCTCGCCGGGCGAGAGCTCGTGCTCGTGGCCGGCAATCACGACCACGCGCTGATCGAGCCGTGGCTGGCGATGCGCGCCGAGCTTGCCGAGTCCCGCCCGCTCGGTCTGGAGCAGCTGATCGAGCCAGCCGAAGCATCGCCCATGGTCGAGCGCTTGGCCGACTGGGCCGCGCCGGCACGGGTCCGATTCGCCTACCCGGGCCTCTGGCTGCGCCCGGACGTATACGCGATGCACGGGCACTATCTCGACTGCCACCTGACCGTGCCCACGATCGAGCGACTCAGCGTCGGCGTGATGAGCCGCCTGATGGGCCGGCCGGCCGCCACGTTCGAGCGGGTCGGCGACTACGAGGCGGTCACGGCGCCGATGTACGCGTGGCGGCATGCGGTGGCGCGCGATGCGCGCACCGGCGATGCGCTGAACGGGATGGGCACCGTGCATGCCTGGCGCGTGCTCAGCGGCAGCGGTGAAGGCCGGAACGCCGCTCGCAACGGAGCGCGCGCCGATGCCCGCACGCGGCTCGCCGCGGTCGGCGCCAACCTGCGCAGGCGGGCGCTCGTCCACGGCTTTCCGCTGGCCGTCGCCGCGCTCAACCGCGCCGGCCTCGGACCGCTCAACGCCGAGGTCTCCTCGGGCGAGCTGCGTGGCGCCGGCCTGCGCGCGATGAGCGAGGTCGCCGCGCGCCTGGGCTTGGGCGACGCGTACGTCGTGTTCGGCCACACCCACCGTGCCGGGCCGCTGCCCGGCGACGACGCCGGCGAGTGGGTCGGCCGGCATCAGGCGGGCGGCTCGCCCAGCGCCGAGTGCTTCGGTGCGCGGCTCGTGAACGTCGGCTGCTGGACGTATGACTCGATCTTCCTCACGCGCAAGCGCGGCGAGAGTCCCTACTGGCCGGGAACGTGCGCCCTGATCGGCGACGACGGTCCGCCCGAGCTGAGGCGGCTGCTGCTCGACCGCGACTACGACGAGCTGTCGCCCGTCCGCCGGCGCGTCAGCGCCTGATCGCCGCTCAGCCGGCCACGCCGGGCGTGAAGCAGGTGGCGAGGCACTGCACGCCCTCTTCGAGCTCCAGCTCGAGCACACCTGTCGTATTGCGCTCGTGTTCGATCAGCACATAGGCGCCGGGCTGCTCGACGTTCAGCTCGCTGCCACCTGGCGCGCTCCCGCCGTTGACGCGCACGATGCCCGTGCCGCCGAGCACCGCCCACACGGCCCCGGCTTCGTAGGGACCCGAGTAGGCGCCTGGCTGCTCGACGGTCGGCGGCGCGAGGGCAGCACCCGGCACGTCCTCGGGGCGCAGCGGCGCAAGCGTCTCGCGCTCGACGCCGAGCAGCTCTTGAATCGCGCGCTCGGTCTCCTCGTAGCCGCCCTCGCCGAAGTGGTACTCGAACAGCCGTGCGCCGCCGTCGAACAGATAGCGAGCCGGCCAGCCCTCGTTCTCGTACTCGTGCCACAGCTCGAGCTCCGAGTCGATCAGCACCGGATACTCGATGCCCAGGCGCACCACAGCCTGCCGGACGGCGCCCTCCTCACGCGAGAGCGCGAAGCCCGGGCAGTGGACGCCCACCACCCGCAGGCCGTCCTCGGCGTAGCGCTCGTGCCACGCCTTCACGTAGGGCAGCGTGCGCATCGAGTTCGGACGGCAGAAGTCCCAGAACTCGACCAGCAGCGGCCGGTCGCGCTGGATGATGCTCACCTGCCCGCCCGCCGGCGTGTTCACCCACGGCAGGTTCCGCGGGAACAGCGGCGCGGCAATCGTGTCTACTGGCGCCCTCAACCGGGGCGCCTAGCCAATACTGCCGACCATCTCCAGCTGGATGAGCCTGTTGAGCTCGACGGCGTACTCCATCGGCAGCTCCTTCGTCACGGGCTCGATGAAGCCGTTGACGATCATCGCGGCGGCCTCGTCCTCGGTGAAGCCGCGCGAGCCCATGTAGAAGAGCTGGTCGTCGGAGATGCGCCCGACGGTGGCCTCGTGGGCGACCGTCACGTGCGGGTTCTGGATCTGGATGTCCGGCCACGTGTCAGAGCGTGATTCGCCG
>DATINR010000014.1:0-7615 GCA_035473995.1 Solirubrobacteraceae bacterium | reverse complement strand
GTTCAGCACGTCGGCGATGCTCTTGCCCTTGAAGCGGATTTCGAGCGTCTCGCGGTTGTAGCGCTTGCCGTTGCACTGCTCGCACGGCACGTACACGTCGGGCAGGAAGTGCATCTCGATCTTGATCTGCCCGTCGCCGCGGCAGACCTCGCAACGGCCGCCCTTCACGTTGAAGCTGAAGCGTCCCGGCTTGTAGCCGCGCGCGCGGGCCTCCTGGGTCTTCGAGAAGAGGTCGCGGATCACGTCGAACAGGCCCGTGTACGTGGCCGGGTTCGAACGCGGCGTGCGCCCGATCGGCGACTGGTCGACGGCGATGATCTTGTCGAGCTGGTCGAGGCCGTGGATCGCGCGATGCGCCCCCGGCCGCTGGCGCGCGCGGTGCAGGCGATTGGCGACGGCCTTGTAGAGCACTTCGTTGACGAGCGTCGACTTGCCCGAGCCCGACACGCCGGTGACGCACGTGAGCACTCCGAGCGGCACGTGCACGTCGATCTCGCGCAGGTTGTGTTCGCTCGCGCCGAGGATCTCGATGTAGCCACTCGGCGTGCGCCGGCGGGCAGGAACGTCGATCGTGCACGTACCCGCGAGGAACTGGCCGGTCAGCGAGCCCTTCACGCGCTGCACCTGCGCGGCCGTGCCCTGCGCGACGATCTCACCGCCGTGCTCGCCCGCGCCCGGGCCGAGGTCGACGAGGTGGTCGGCCGAGCGCATCGTCTGCTCGTCGTGCTCGACGACGATCACCGTGTTGCCGAGGTCGCGCAGGCGCTCGAGCGTCGCGATCAGCTTCGAGTTGTCGCGCTGGTGCAGCCCGATCGAGGGCTCGTCGAGGATGTACAGGACGCCGACCAGCGAGGAGCCGATCTGCGTGGCCAGCCGGATCCGCTGCGCCTCCCCGCCCGACAGCGTCGCGGCGGCGCGGTCCATCGAGAGGTAGCCGATGCCGACGTTCTCGAGGAACTGCAGGCGCTCTGAGATCTCGCGCAGGATCAGCCGCGCCACGTGGCGATCGGTCTCGGACAGCTCGACCTCCTCCAGCCACTCCAGCGCGCGCCGCGCGGAGAGCGCGCAGAAGTCCTCGATCCGCGTGCCGCCGACGAGCACCGCACGCGACTCGGCGCGCAGGCGCGCGCCGTTGCACACCGGGCAAGCGCGCAGCGACATGAACTCCTCGATCTTCTCGCGCGTCCACTCCGAGTCGGTCTCGCGGTAGCGGCGCTCGAGGTTCTTCACGATCCCCTCGAAGCGCGTCGCATAGGAGCGCCGCCGCCCGTAGCGGTTGCGATAGGTGACCTGCAGCGGCTCGCCGTTGGTGCCGTGCAGGAACAAGTCTTTGTGCTCGTCGGACAGCTCCTCCCACGGCACTTCCAGATCGACGCCGTAGCGATCGGCGATCGCCTCGGTCACCTGCTCGTAGTAATTGGAGCTGCTGTTCGCCCACGGCGCGAGCGCCCCTTCGCCGATCGACAGCGACGGATCGGGTACGACCAGGTCCGGGTCGATCTCCATCTGCGATCCCAGGCCGGTGCAGCGGTCGCACGCGCCGTGCGGCGAGTTGAACGAGAAGATCCGCGGCTCGAGCTCGACCAGCGACGGTCCGTGCTCGGGACAGGCGAAGCGCTCGGAGAACGTGAAGATCGTGCCCTGCTCGGGTACCTCGCCGGGAACTATCTGCGCCGCCGCGGCACGCGGGCCCTTGGCCCCCTTGGCTCCTTTGGCTTGCTCCCCCTCCACCGGCTCGCTTTCCGCCGCACCGGAAGAGCGGCCGACGATCTCCAGCTCGACCAGCCCTTCGGCGCGGGCGACCGCCGTCTCGATCGAGTCGGCCAGGCGCTTGCGCACGTCGTGGCGCATCGCGAGACGGTCGACGACGACCGAGATGTCGTGCTTGTAGCGCTTGTCGAGCACGATCGACTCCTCGAGCATGCGCACGCGGTCGTCGATCTTCACGCGCGCGAAGCCTTCGTTGCGCAGTTCCTCGAGCAGCTTGCCGTACTCACCCTTGCGCCCGCGCACGACCGGCGCGAGCACCATGAAGCGCGTGCCCTCGGCCAGCTCCATCGCCTGGTCGATGATCTGCTCGGCCGACTGCCCCACGATCGGGCGCCCGCAGATCGGGCAGTGCGGCTTGCCCACGCGCGACCACAGCAGGCGCAGGTAGTCGTAGATCTCGGTGACCGTGCCGACCGTCGAGCGCGGGTTGCGCGAGGTCGTCTTCTGGTCGATCGAGATCGCCGGCGAGAGGCCCTCGATCGAATCCACGTCCGGCTTGTCCATCTGCCCGAGGAACTGGCGCGCGTAGGCCGACAGCGACTCCACGTAGCGGCGCTGCCCCTCGGCGTAGATCGTGTCGAACGCCAGCGAGCTCTTGCCCGAGCCGGACAGCCCCGTGATCACGACCAGCGCATCGCGCGGCAGCGAAAGCGAGATGTCCTTCAGGTTGTGCTCCCTGGCGCCGGAGACGACTATTTGGTTGCCCGTCGGCATCGGACCCCATTCTATGAGGTCGAACAGATGTTCGCCTGGCGCCCGCTCCTCGAAAAGCGCAAGTTGCGGAAACCGGCCGCGCGGCCCACCCGCAGCGCCCGCGGCGAGCAGGCATCCGGCGGGCCCAGGCGATAGGCGAAGCGCCTGGGCCCGCGCGGATCTACACGGCCGTGTTGACCTCGACCGCTTCCTCGCCGCTCTGCGTCGCGGTGAGTTTCAGCCCGACCTGTTCGCCGAGCACGCTCATCAGCACGTCCTGGGCGCCACCGTCGAAGCTTTCAGGTTTCTGCCTGCCTGCGACGGCCACGAATTTCAACACCGTGCTCGCCGTCATTTTGCCCTCGGAGACTGGCGCAATGACAGATCCGACGAGCGTCGTCGCCGAGCCCGCTCCGCACGCGTATTCGACGACGGGCCCGGCTTTGCCGACCGGGAACAGATCCACGGCGGCCAGCTTCAGCGACTGGGATTCCCAGCCGAGGACGCCTTCGAGGGGCTTCGTCTCGATCTCCCCCGCCGGGTGTCCGGCCGTCGTGCATTTCCCCGCTTTGGCTTCGCAGCCGGTGAACCTCATCGTCACGCCCGAGAGCGCTTTCACGCCCGTGATCGCGCCCGAGCCGGTCTCGCCGGTGCACGTGACTTTCACTTTGGTGACGGTTTCGAGCACTGCCTTCCCGGTCCCTTTGAGCGCCGTCGTGAAGCCGCCTTTGACGACGCCGGGCAGCCATTCGTAGCGGCCCGAGCGCGTCGGGCTTTTTTCCAGGCACGTCGGTTTCGTGAAGCCGCCGTGGTAGACCGTTTTGCCCGCCACTTTTTCGCCCGCGACTTTCACGCAGCGGCCGAATTCCGGTGGCTGCGGGCCTGGACCGTTACCGCTGACCGTCTCGATCTCGGTGCCGCAGACGCTCTTGGACGGGAGATTCTCTTTGTCCCCGCCGTAGGAGGCCTGCCAGTAGTAGGTGCCCTCCGGCAGCGTGATCGCGCTCGAGCCGGGCACGACACCGGAGCTCACCGCCACCGACCCGGCCGACTGCACGAGTTTCGTGCACGCGCCGTCCGAGTAGACGCCGTAGTTGACCGTGCCGCCGGCCTCGACTGCGTTCGGGCCTTTCAACGTGGCCCGATCGGAGACCGGCGTGCCGTCGGGCACGGTGATCGCGGCACCCGTCTGCCCGCCCCCCGAGAGCGAGGTCAGCATCGTCGTCGGGTCGGCTTCGCCTTCGGCTTCTTCTTCGCCGTCGGCCGAGACCGTCAGCACCTCGGCGCCGCATTCGCTCGTCGAGGCGTTGTTGCTCGCATCGCCGCTGTAGGACGCCTGCCAGTAGTAGGTGCCGAGACCGAGCGTCTGGGGGCTCGACGGCGGCGCCGTGCCGCCGGCGATGCTCACGGTGCCCGCCGACGCGATGAGTTTCGTGCAGGCGCTGTCGGAGTACACCCGGTATTCAACCGTCCCGGTCGCGCCTGCCGCACCGGCGCCACTGAGCGTCGCGTGGTCTGTGACCGCGGCACCTTCGGGAACGGTGATCTTTTCGCCCGAGTGCCCGGCCCCGGTCAGCGTCGTTGCGACCTGGGTGCCGCTGACGAGGCTGTTCGCTTCGATGAACACGGCAGAGTCGAAGACCGGATCGCTCGCGTCGGAGATCGCGAGCTTCATGTGGCTCGGCTGTCCCGGCGTGACCGTCGCGTTGCAGGTGAGAACGCTCGTCAGGCCGTCCATCTGCGTCGCGATCGAAGGCCCCGGCCTGACGTTGTCGCGGAAGATTTCCGGATGGTGCGGCGTCGCGTCGCCGCCTTCCTGATCGTTGCCGTTGTTGATCGTGTTGACCGACACCGGTTCGCTGCCGCCCGGCACGAGCGCGCAGTTCGAGCCGTTGACGAAGAAGCCGAACACGTCGTTGAACGGCGTGTTCGAGTAGTCGCTGTACTCCTCGGAGGAGAACACGTAGCTGAACTGGACCGTCGGGTGCTGCGGGACGAAGTCGAATTCGAGGATCGACGCGTCGAACGTGGGAAAGCCCGAGAGCGTCGTCAGTTCTTCATCGCCCGGCGTTTCGAAGGCGGTCGCGTTGACCCAGCCACTCGGTCCTGACGGGTTGGCGCCCGTTGCCTCATAGCACGTGTTCGGACCCTCGACCCCGGCGCCGCAGGCTTCGTCGGCCGGGTAGCTCTGGACCTTGCCCGAGCCGAGCACGACGCCCGCTTCGGCACCGATGCTGGCGGCGCCGCCCGCGAACGTGCCGGCCGAGCGGACCGCGCCATTGACGGTCGCGTTGGAGATCGACACGCCGCCGCCGACGAGCGCTTCGGCGAGGCTCGCGGCCGTCGGGCCGTTGTTCAGGTCGTTCACCGTCACGCCGTTCGCCTGGCTGCTGCCGGTGAGGGTCAACATGAGGATCGACGCCACGAGCAGAATGCCCCCCGTGCGCCGTCGCGTCGATGCGAGCAGACCTCGTCTACGCATTGCAGTGCCCCCTTCTGTGAATGCGCTTCCACACACCGGCCGCCTCGAGCCCGGGAAGTGCAGGTTTGTCCTGCGGTCCGGACGAACCTATGGCCGCACGCGCCGCCGCTCATCCGTACTCGGCCACAACCGGGTTGCACATAAGCACGGTGTGCGTTCTATAGATGCAATCGGCAGGCCCCCGCAGCGAGGCGAGGGCCTGCCGAGCGCGCGTCAGCGCCTGCAGTGCGCGGCGAGAATGCCGGCGGTGCTGTCAGTGATCTTCAGATACGAGGTCATCGGTTCGCCGATGCCCCATCCCGCCGACCCTCCGGGCGCGAGGTAGAAGGCGCGCTTGAAGCTGAACCGATCGATGCCGTAGCCGATCAGATGGCCGCTCGCGGTCGTGTTGGTCACGGCGAAGTTGCAGCCATAGGGCGAGTTGAGGTGCATCGTGATGCTTGCCGGCGAGAACGCCGCCTTGCCCTTCGCGGTTTCGACGATGCTGACCGCGGGCGGCGCTTCTTCGGGACTCGCCGCGCTTGCCGCGGGCACCGCGACCGCGCCCGCGAGCATCACGCCCGTCGCGATCGCCGCCGCTGCTCTGGTTGTCCTCTTGCTGCGCATGCTCTGCTCCATTTCGGTCGCTGCCTCGACCGACAAGCTAGAGAGCGGGTTGCAACGCGCCCGGCAGCGCAAGGCAAAGACTCGACCAAGATCGGCGCACGGCTGCGGCTGCCGTCACCCTCCCGGGCAACGAAGCGTGCCCTCGCAAGCGCCTACCCCTCGATCGCCGCGAAGACCTCGTCGATCAGCTTGCCGCGATCGGCCAGCGTGAAGTTCTCGGCCAGATAGCGCTCCGCGTCCTCGCGCGAGTCGCCGTTGAGCGCCATGTTCAGCGCGACCAGCCGCGCGCTGTCGAGATCGCCGCTGTCGACCTCGGCAGAGCTCGAGCCTATGGCCGCGCCCCCGGCGATCCGCTGCCGCGGCGGCGGCGCCTCGGGGTCGACGTGCGCCTCGGGCTCTGCGCTCTCGGGTGGAGACAGCGGCGGCGGGCTCGTCTGCGCGTGCCTGACCGCCGGCGCGGCCGCGCCGGATGCGGGCGGCGGCGGGATCGGCGGCGGCGCGCTCGCGCTCGGCGCGGGTGGCCCCGGGGACGGCGGCGCCGGGACGACCGGCTGTGATTGCCCCCCGCCGGCCACGGCGCTCGTGAGCGGCCGCCCGGCCGCCGCGTCGTACAGCTCGCCCATGTTCGTCTCGACGGCCGCGAGATCCGCGGCGAGGCGGTTGGCGCCGCCGCGCAGGCTCTCGACGAGCGCCGAGACCTCGCTGTCCATCGTGCCGACGCGCTCGAGCAGCGCCGCCGTCGCCTGCGAGACCGCCGCCACGTGCGCGCGCGCTCGTTCGATCGCCTCCGCGCGCGTCTGCGCCGCGTCACGGTCGGCGTCCTCGCGCGTCGTGCGCGCGCTCTCGCGCGCCTGCTGCTCGATGTCCGCCGCGGCCGCCTCGGTGGCGGCGAGGATGCTCTGCACCTGACTGCCCGCCGTCGTTGCGAGCGAGGGCTCGGCGCCTCCGCCGGCGCGCTCGCGCTGCAGCTGCTCGATCTCGCTCGCCAGCGCGCGCAGATGGGCGTCCACCGCGGCCGGCTCGTAGCCGCGCCTGGAGATGGGAAAGTCGCGCCGCTCGATCGCCTGCCGGTCGATGTCCACGGCGGCCATCCTAAGCGATGTCGCCGCCGGCGGCCTCGCGTGCGGCGAGCTCTGCGGCATCGTCCTCGGGCGCGACCGCGCCGTTTCCGCCCGGACCCTCGGCGGCGTGCATCTCGCGCAGGTCGCGGCGCAGCTCGCGCAGCTCGTCGCGCAGTTGCGCGGCGTACTCGAAGCGCAGCTCGTCGGCCGCCGCGATCATCTCCTCCTCGAGCTCCACGACCATCCGCTCGAGCTCGTGCTTGGGCATCTCGTCCACCTTGCCGCGCTTGGCCGTGCGCCGTTTGCGCCCCTTCGGCACCTTCGAGTCGCTCTGCAGGAACTCGGCGATGTCGGAGATGCCCTTGACGATCGTCGCCGCCGTGATCCCGTGCTCCTCGTTGTAGGCGAGCTGGATCTCGCGCCGGCGGTCGGTCTCGGAGATCGCCGCTTTCATCGCCTTGGTCTCCTTGTCGGCGTACATCAGCACGGTCCCGTCGACGTTGCGCGCCGCGCGTCCGATCGTCTGGATCAGCGAGGTCTCACCGCGCAGGAAGCCCTCCTTGTCGGCGTCGAGGATCGCCACCAGCGAGACCTCCGGCAGATCGAGGCCCTCGCGCAGCAGGTTCACGCCGACGAGCACGTCGTACTCTCCGAGGCGCAGGTCGCGGATGATCTGGATGCGTTCCAGCGTGTCGATCTCAGAGTGCAGGTAGCGCGTCTTGAAGCCCATCTCCAGCAGGTACTGTGAGAGGTCCTCGGACATCTTCTTCGTCAGCGTCGTCACGAGCACGCGCTCGTCGCGCTCGGTGCGCTTGCGCACCTCGTTCATCAGGTCGTCGACCTGGTTCTTCGTCTCGCGCACCTCCACGCGCGGATCGACGATCCCCGTCGGGCGCACGATCTGCTCGACGATCCGCGTCGAGTGCGTGCGCTCGTACTCGCCGGGCGTGGCCGAGACGAACAGCAGCTGCGGCGTGATCGAGAGGTACTCCTCGAAGCGCTG
>DATINR010000013.1:0-1915 GCA_035473995.1 Solirubrobacteraceae bacterium | reverse complement strand
GCGAGCAGGAGCTGGCCCTCGTCGTCCTGGCCGACCGGGATCGCGTCGTAGCGCCGGACGAAGCCGGGGTCAACGAGGCGGGCGAGCTCGGTATCGATCTTGAAGATGGCGAGGTCGACCCGCTCGATGCCGAAGCGCTCGGCGAGCACGCGCGCCAGCTGTTGGGGGGTGAGGACACCGTCCTCGATCAGCATGCGGCCGGTCAGCCGACCCGATTCGCGGGCGTGCTGGACGGCGCGCTCGACGTCCTCCTCTTTGGCGAAGCCGAGCTCGACGACGACCTGGCCGATCAGGCGCGTCGAGCGGCCACGCGACAGCGGCGGCAGGATGCCCGGGACGTCAGAGATCGGCGGCGCATCGACGTGCAGGTGCGAGATTGCGGGCGAGGAGGTGTTGGGAGGAGGGACCGACACACCCCCTACGTCGGCCGTCCTCGTACCTGGGTCCAGTGCCTGGACGGACGTTGTAGTCCTCAGCGTCGGCGTGCGGACCCTGCAAACGGCCGATCGGCCGAAACGCGGCGCACCCACGCAGGCGCTAGACTCCTCCGGCTGGATCGGGTCGTCACGCGGCCCGCTGAGGTTCGGACCATCTCCCCGAGATCCGCGTCCGGGCCCGAAGCCCTATCATCGTCCGTCGCCGCGCGCCCTGACGCGCGGCTTCCTTACGCCGTGAAGACCTACGTCGCTAACTCCACCACCGCTGAGCGCAACTGGCTCGTCGTCGATGCCAACGGGCAGACCCTTGGTCGGCTCGCCACGCAACTCGCCGATGCCCTGCGCGGCAAGCGCAAGCCCGAGTACACCCCTCACGTCGATACCGGTGACTTCGTCATCGTCATCAACGCGGAGAAGATCTCGGTAACCGGCAACAAGCGCGCTGAAAAGCGCTACTACCGCCACTCCGGCTACCCCGGCGGGATCAAGTCCCGCACGCTGGAGGAGATGTTGGAGCGGCGCCCCGAAGAGGTCATCCGGCTCGCGGTCAAGGGCATGCTGCCCCGCAACCGCCTCGCCCGCAAGCAGCTGACGAAGCTGAAGGTGTACGCCGGCGCGGAGCATCCGCATGCCGCGCAGCAGCCCCAGCCCTTGGAGATCAAGTCTTAGGCATGTCCGACCAGACGCCGCAGGATCCGCAGGACGAGCAGGAGGCCACGACGCCGGAGGCCGGCGCCGAGGCTCAGGCTCCCGAGCCCGAAGTCGCCGCCGAGGAGACCCCGGCCGTTGAGGCTGAGGAGACCCCCGCGGCTGAGGAGGCGCCCGCTGAGGCGGCTCCGGTGGCCGAGGCCGCCGAGCAGGTCGAGGAGGAGCTCGAGGACGACGAGGAGCCTGCCGCTCCGCGCGTCAAGCCCGCCATCCCCGGCGCCGATCTCGAGGTCGACATCGTCGTCGACGGCGACGATCGCGCCGGCCGCGTCTGGTCTGAGGACGAGGATCCCGACGGCGAGGAGCCCGAGGCTTCCGGCGACGAAGAGGATGTCGTCGACGAGCAGCCGATCACGGCGCAGATCCAGCTGGCCGACGACGCGCGCTACCGCGCGACCGGCAAGCGCAAGACGGCGATCGCCCGCGTGATCCTGAAGCCCGGCACCGGCGCTTACCTGATCAACGGCCGCACGCTGGATGAGTTCTTCCCGCGCGCCACGCTGCAGAAGACGATCCGCCAGCCCCTGGAGACGGTGGGCTACGAGGACCGCATGGACGTCATCGCCCGCATGCACGGCGGGGGCGTCTCGGCCCAGGCGGGCGCGCTGCGCCACGGCATCTCCCGCGCACTGCTGGAGGCCGACCCGAACCTGCGCACCGAGCTCAAGCGCCGCGGCTTCCTGACGCGCGACGCGCGCGCCAAGGAGCGCAAGAAGGCCGGCCTCAAGAAGGCCCGTAAGAAGCCGCAGTTCAGCAAGCGGTAGGCGCTG
>DATINR010000012.1:0-5323 GCA_035473995.1 Solirubrobacteraceae bacterium | reverse complement strand
GCCTTGTACTTGGTGTGCGGCGTGATCGAGCCCGGCTTGCACAGCACCTGCCCGCGCTCGATCTCCTCGCGCTTGGTACCGCGCAGCAGGCAGCCGACGTTGTCGCCCGCCTGGCCCTGGTCGAGGATCTTGCGGAACATCTCAACGCCCGTGACGACCGTCGAGGTCGAGTCGTGGACGCCGACGATTTCCACCGTGTCCCCCGTGTTGACGATGCCCTGCTCGACGCGGCCCGTGGCAACCGTGCCACGACCGGTGATCGAGAAGACGTCCTCGACCGGCATCAGGAACGGCTTGTCGAGCTCGCGCACCGGCTCCGGGATGTAGGTGTCCAGCGCCTCTGCCAGCTCGAGGATCTTGCCCTTGTAGGCCTCGTCGCCTTCCAGCGCCTTCAGCGCCGAGCCGGTGATGAAGGGGATGTCATCGCCCGGGAAGTCGTATTCCGAGAGCAGCTCGCGAACCTCGACCTCGACCAGTTCGAGCAGCTCGTCGTCGTCGACCATGTCGGCCTTGTTGAGGAACACGACGATGTAGGGGACGCCGACCTGGCGCGCCAGCAGGATGTGCTCGCGCGTCTGCGGCATCGGACCGTCGGCGGCCGAGACCACGAGGATCGCGCCGTCCATCTGCGCGGCGCCCGTGATCATGTTCTTCACGTAGTCGGCGTGACCCGGACAGTCGACGTGGGCGTAGTGACGGTTCTCCGTCTGGTACTCGACGTGCGAAGTCGCGATCGTGATCCCGCGTTCCTTCTCCTCGGGAGCGTTGTCGATCTCCGCGAAGGTGCGGGCCTCCGCTCCTCCGTGCTCGGCCAGCACCGTCGTGATGGCAGCGGTCAGCGTCGTCTTGCCATGGTCGATGTGACCGATGGTGCCGACGTTGACGTGCGGCTTGTCGCGCTCGAACTTCTCCTTCGCCACTTTTGGTTCGCTCCTGGTATCGACTTGAATGTCCGCCCGTGAGGGCGAACCTGAGAAATCTATCTAAATGCGGCCGTCTGTGACTGCCGCCTGCTGCTCGAAGTCTTGCTCTGGGTTCTACCCGGTCTAGTCCGGCCGCCTAGGCCGGAACCGGTTCCCCCGTCCTCTGTTCGACGATCTGCTCCGCGATGTTCGCCGGAACCTCCTCGTAGGCCTCGAACTGCATCGTGTAGTTCGCGCGGCCCTGAGTGTTGGAGCGCAGGTCGGTCGCGTAGCCGAACATCTCGCTCAGCGGCACGCGTGCCGTGACCACCAGCGCGTTGCCCCGGCGCTCGTTGCCCTCGACGCGTCCGCGCCGGCGGCTGAGGTCTCCGATCACCTCGCCGAGGAAGTCCTCCGGGGTGATCACCTCGACCGCGAAGATCGGCTCCAGCAGCACCGGCTTGGCGCGCTTGGCCGCCTCCTTGAAGGCGATCGACCCGGCCACCTTGAAGGCGATCTCCGAGGAGTCCACGTCGTGGTACTTGCCGTCGGTCAGCGTGACCTTCATGTCGACCATCGGGTAGCCCGCCTTGACGCCGTTCTCGAGCGCCTCTTCGACGCCCTGCTTGACGGCCGGGATGTATTCCGAGGGGATGTTCCCGCCCTTGATCTTGTTGACGAACTCAAAGCCCTCACCGGGCGCCGGCTCGAGGTTGATGTAGACGACGCCGAACTGGCCCGAGCCACCCGTCTGGCGGACGAACTTGCCTTCGATCTTCTCGACCGTCGCACGCACCGTCTCGCGGTAGGAGACCTGCGGGCGACCGACGTTGGCCTCGACGCCGAACTCGCGCTTCATGCGGTCGACCAGCACCTCGAGGTGCAGCTCGCCCATGCCCGAGATCTCGGTCTGGCCGGTCTCCTCGTTGGTGCGCACCTGGAAGGTCGGGTCCTCCTCGGCCAGACGGCCGAGCGCGATCGACATCTTCTCCTGGTCGGCCTTCGTCTTCGGCTCGACCGCGACCTTGATCACGGGCTCCGGGAAGACGATTTTCTCGAGGTGCACGGGAGCGTCCGGCGCCGCCAGCGTGTCGCCCGTGATCACCTGCTTGATGCCCACCGCCGCGGCGATGTCGCCCGCGTAGACCTCTTCGACCTCCTCGCGGTCGTTGGCGTGCATCATCAGGATGCGTCCGATCCGCTCGGTTCGCCCGCTGCCGACGTTGAGCACGCGCGAGCCGGCCTGGAGCTTTCCGGAGTAGACGCGGAAGTAGGTCAGCTTGCCGACATAAGGGTCGGCCGCGATCTTGAACGCGAGCGCCGAGAAGGGCTCTGAGTCATCCGCCTTGCGCACGACCTGGCGCTCCTCCTCCTCGCCTTTGATCAGCTCCGTGCCGACGACCGGCGGCACGTCCAGCGGCGAGGGCAGGTAGTCGATCACCGCGTCCAGCAGCGGCTGCACGCCCTTGTTCTTGAACGACGAGCCGCACAGCACGGGCGTCAGTTTGGTCGACAGCGTCGCCTTGCGAATCGCCGCCTTCAGCACGTCCTCGGGAACGTCCGATTCTTCGAGGATCAGCTCGAGCAGGTTGTCGTCGTAGTGAGAGACCTCCTCGAGCAGGTGTTCGCGCGCGGCCTCGGCCGCTTCGAGCAGGTGCTCCGGAATCTCGTTTTCTTCCTGTTCGGTGCCGAGCTCGTCCTTGTAGACCATCGCCTTCATCTTCACGAGGTCGACGATGCCGAGGAAGTCGGCCTCGTTGCCGATCGGCAGCTGGATCGGCACCGGGTGCGCGCCGAGACGGTCGATCATCGTCTGCACGCCGCGGTCGAAGTCCGCGCCGATGCGGTCCATCTTGTTGATGTAGGCGATCCGCGGGACGTGGTACTTGTCGGCCTGGCGCCAGACGGTCTCCGACTGGGGCTCCACGCCGGCGACCGAGTCGAACAGCGCGATCGCGCCGTCGAGCACGCGCAGCGAGCGCTCGACCTCGACCGTAAAGTCGACGTGGCCCGGCGTGTCGATGATGTTGATCCGGTGGCCTTTCCACTCTGCCGTGGTGGCCGCCGAAGTGATCGTGATGCCGCGCTCCTGCTCCTGCTCCATCCAGTCCATCACGGCCGCGCCCTCGTGCACCTCGCCGATCTTGTACGTGCGGCCGGTGTAGTAGAGGATGCGCTCGGTCGTCGTCGTCTTGCCGGCGTCGATGTGCGCCATGATCCCGATGTTGCGGGTCTTTTCGAGTGTGTACTTGCGTGGCATCAGTAAGTGGGGGTCGGGCGACGGGCGCTTTGGGCGAAAAAAATGGACCCCTCGGGTCCACGCGCGCTACTGGTCTTGGTGGACCGTCCGCTTCGCTATCTGATCGAGGTCTCCATCTTGATTTGCGACTCCGTCGAGGGCGCAATCGAACTGCCTGCGCACACGCGCGACGCGGGGCCGACTATAGCAGAGCAAATTCGCTTTTCTGCAGGCTAATGCGGCGTCTGCGAGGCGTCTTGCACACCCTCGGCGGGGCCCTCGCAGGCGCCGTCCGCGGGCGTGTCGAACATCTCGCCGAGCCTGCGCAGCACGCGCGCCGCAGCGCGCAGATCGCGCTCTGAGATGTCGCCAAGAGCCGCCTGCCAGCGCCCCTGCCAGGCCGCGCGCTTGGCCTCGATCTTGCCACGTCCCTGAGCGGTCAGCCGCGAGACGACCACGCGGCGGTCGGTCTCCGAGCGGACGCGTTCGACGTGGCCCGACTCGGCCAGGTGGTCGAGCATCTGCGTGACCGTCGCCGGCGTCAGCCGGGCCGCCGCCGCCAGCTCGCCCGCCGCCAGCTCGCCGCGCTCGTCGAGCTCGATCAACAGCTCGAACTGCGCGTGGCTGAGCTCCGAGCCGACCAGGTGCGTGTCGCGCCCGCGCAGGCGGCTGACCGCGCGGAACACGTGGCGGAAGGCCAGCCCGAGCTCGGTCAGTGCCGGGCTCGGCTCGTTCGCGGGGGTCAGAGTGCTCTGCTTGGCCGTCGTCGTGCCCATCGCTAGACCCCGAGCGGCTCGGCGCTGGCCGCCGCCTTGCTCAGTCGCGCGCGCGGGTTCTCGGCGCGTAGCAGGACGACGCACGGGATCAGCGAGAGCACGCAGATCCCGACCGACCACCAGTACGCATCCTGAAAGGCGCTCGCCGGCTTGGTCAGGGCGTGTCCGGTCGCGCGCTGCAGGACGACTGCGAGCACGGCCGTGCCGATCGCGCCGCCGATCCGCTGCAGCACGTTCAGCTGCGGAGTGGCGTCGGAGAGCTGGTCTGGTCGCAGCGCCGAGAAGGCGGCCGTCATCGCCGGCATGAACGAGAAGCCTATGCCCACGCCGCGCAGCAGCAGCACCACGGAGATGTAGGCAATCGACGTGCTCGCCCCCACGAACGCGAGCGGGATCGAGCTGAGCGAGAGCAGCAGCACGCCGCCGAGCGCCACGCGCCCGCCGCCGAAGCGCTGCGTCAGGCGGCTGGTGAGCGGCATCACCAGCAGCATCCCCAACCCCTGCGGACCGACCAGCAGCCCCGTGACGATCACGCTCTCGTGGCGGACTTCCTGGTAGTAGAGCGGCACGAGGATCATCGCGCCGAACAGCGCCGCGCCGAGCCCGAACGTCGTCAGCGAGGCGGCGCCGAACACGCGGTTGGTGTACAGGCGCACATCGAGCAGCGGGCGCTCGACGCGCAGCGCGTGCCAGATGAACACGCCCGAGAGCACGAGCGCGATCGCGATCGGCCAGACGACGACCGGCGCGGTCAGGCTGCTGTGCGTGCCGAGCTGGCTGAGGCCGTAGACGAGCGCCGTCGAGGCCGTCGAGAGCAGCCCCAGGCCGAGCACGTCCAGGGGACCGGCCTCGCCGGAGTCCGTGTGCGGAAGCATCCGCCACGCCAGCGCGAAGGCGATCGCGCCGATCGGCAGGTTGACGAGGAAGATCCACGACCAGTGGAGGTTCTGCAGGATCGTGCCGCCGACGACCGGTCCGAGGATCGGCGCGAGCATCGCCGGCATCGAGACGATGCCCATCACGCGCCCCATCCGCTTCGGCCCGGCGACCTGCGCCATGATCAGCTGCCCGACCGGCATGATCATGCCGCCGCCCGCTCCCTGCAGCACGCGGAACACGACGAGCGAGGTCGTCGAGGCGGCGACCGCGCACAGCCCCGAGCCGACGGTGAAGAGCACGAGCGAGGTCATGTACACGCGCTTGGCGCCGAAGCGACGCGCTGCCCAGCCGGTCACCGGGATGACGGCGGCCAGCGAGAGCAGGTAGCCCGTCACGACCCACTGGATCTGCGAGATCGAGCTGTGCAGATCATGGCCGAGCGTGCGCAGTGCGACGTTGACGATCGTCGTGTCGAGGATCGACATGATCATCCCGAGGATCACCACGCCCGCGATCTTCCACACGTA